>CAZQFD010000054.1:0-5718 GCA_964592535.1 uncultured Lachnospiraceae bacterium
CCACGCCTGACGGGTACTATGTAGGAGCCGATGGCGCATGGGACGGTAACGGATGATAAGACCATCGGAGACTATCCCGGTCCTGTGTGAGCCTAAAAACTGATATAAGAGGAAGGATTTAAAAGCAAAGGAGGGGTGTCCTGAAAGCCGCGAAGTGGCTTCCGGGACACCCTTCATTCATGACATCAGTCCGAAAGGATGTGGGATGCAAGATCGTCTATCGC
Source organism: uncultured Lachnospiraceae bacterium (assembly GCA_964592535.1). GTDB lineage: Bacteria > Bacillota > Clostridia > Lachnospirales > Lachnospiraceae > Avilachnospira. Next base: position 225 of record CAZQFD010000054.1, read on the forward strand.
CGATATGTTCGTTATCCTATATAACAGGATCCCACACCTAAAGCGGGAAGGGAAAAATGGCTCGGTAGGGGCATATTCCTTGCAATATTTAAAATTACTGTATATAATTAGCTTTACTGCGCCGTATGTAAGAATAGCATGGAAGGCGCAACGCCCCAGATACCGGGGCGACCACTTTCAGAGGAGGAATGAAAATGGCTCTATACGATAAGGTGGACACCTCGATGAACTTCGTCGAGCGCGAAAATGAAGTCGAGGTCTTTTGGAAACAAAACGACATCTTCAAAAAGACGATCAAAGAGTATGAAGGCGAACCAAGCTATGTCTTTTATGACGGGCCGCCGACGGCGAACGGACAGCCTCACATAGGACACGTCCTCACAAGATGTGTAAAAGACGCTATACCAAGGTATCATACCATGAAAGGTAAGATGGTGCCCAGGAAAGCCGGTTGGGATACGCATGGACTGCCTGTTGAGCTGGAAGTGGAAAAGCAGATAGGTATCAACGGGAAGGAACAGATCGAGTCCTTCGGCATAGCCCCCTTTATCGAGCTGTGCAAGGAGAACGTTTGGAAATATAAGACCATGTGGGAGGATTTCTCCTTCAGGGTAGGCTTCTGGGCCGATATGGACGACCCTTACGTCACCTACTATAACGACTATATAGAGTCGGAGTGGTGGGCGCTGAAAGAGATCTGGAACAAAGGACTTTTATATAAGGGCTTCAAAGTAGTGCCTTATTGTCCACGCTGCGGGACGCCGCTCTCATCACACGAAGTGGCTCAGGGCTATAAAGTCATAAAGGAACGCTCGGCCATAGTGCGCTTTAAGGCTAAGGACGGAGACTTTTATTACCTCGCGTGGACGACGACACCTTGGACCCTTCCTTCCAACGTCATGCTCTGTGTGAACCCGGACGAAGAATATGTAAAGGCAAAGGCCGCCGATGGGCGAGTATATGTGCTCGCGAGAACGCTCTCCGAGAAAGTTCTCGGATCTGATATAGAGATACTTGAGAGCTATAAGGGCAGGGAGCTGGAATACAGAGAGTATGAACCGCTTTATGACGCTGCCGCCAAGATAGCCGAAAAACAGCATAAAAAGGGCTTCTATATCATCTGCGACAACTACGTCACCATGGAGGAGGGTACCGGTATAGTACACACGGCACCCGCCTTCGGCGAAGATGACGCGAGGGTCTGCCGCGCCTATGACTCGCCTTTCGTGCAGTTCGTAGATGAAAAGGGCAACATGACCGGTACGGGCCTCTGGGACGGCGTATTCGTAAAGGACGCGGATCCCATGATACTCGCGGATCTCGACAAGATGGGTCTGCTTTTTGACGCGCCCAAGTTCGAGCACTCTTATCCTCATTGCTGGCGCTGCGGCACGCCTCTCATCTATTACGCGAGAGAGTCATGGTATATAAAGATGAGCGCCGTAAGGGACGATCTCATCAGGAACAATGATACGATAAACTGGGTGCCCAGCTCCATAGGCAAGGGACGCTTCGGAGACTGGATCGCGAACGTTCAGGATTGGGCGCTCTCAAGGAACCGCTATTGGGGCACTCCGTTGCCCATATGGGAATGTGAATGCGGAGAGAGGGTCTGCATAGGCTCTAATGCTGAACTGAAGGAAAAGAGCCCTAACTATGATGAGGTGCTGAATAGGCTAAAGGCGGCGGGCGATAAAGGCTGGGAAAAGGATATAGTCGAGCTGCACAAGCCTTATATCGACGAGGTCGAGGTCACCTGTCCCGTTTGCGGGAGCGCCATGCACAGAGTACCGGAAGTCGTAGACTGCTGGTTCGACTCCGGAGCTATGCCTTTTGCGCAGCATCATTATCCTTTTGAAAATAAGGAGCTGTTCGAGAAGGAGTTCCCCGCACAGTTCATCTGTGAGGCGGTAGATCAGACGAGAGGCTGGTTCTATTCATTGCTCGCGGAATCGACTCTGCTCTTTGATAAGTCGTCCTTTGAGAATGTTATAGTATTGGGACACGTGCAGGATGAGAACGGGCAGAAGATGTCAAAGTCTAAGGGCAATGCGGTAGACCCCATGGACGCTCTCAACGAGTTCGGCGCCGACGCTATAAGATGGTATTTCTTTACGAACTCGGCACCTTGGCTCCCCAACCGTTTTTACGGAAAAGCGGTTGTAGAGGGGCAGAGGAAGGTGCTCGGCACGCTTTGGAATACCTATGCCTTCTACATCCTTTACGCGAATATAGATGATTTCGACCCTACGAAGTACGAGCTCGACTATCCTAAGCTTGCGGTCATGGACAGATGGATCCTTTCTAAGATGAACTCCATGATAGAGGCGGCCGACTCTAACCTTGCGGATTATAAGATACCCGAGGCCTGCAAAGCCATAGAGACCTTCGTAGACGATCTCTCGAACTGGTACGTGAGACGTAGCCGTGAGCGTTTCTGGGCTAAAGGCATGGAGCAGGATAAGATAAACGCCTATATGACGCTTTATACCGCTCTTAAGAATGTTGCTATCTGTGCGGCTCCGTTCGTGCCTTTTATGACCGAACATATGTATCAGAATATGGTGAGGAAGGTCGATAAGGACGCTAAAGAGTCCATACACCTTTGTCTCTATCCTACGGCTGACGGCTCCATGGTGGATAAAGAGCTTGAGAAAAACATGGATGAGGTGCTCAAGATAGTCATCTTAGGCCGCGCGGCAAGGAACATATCCGGGCTTAAGAACAGGCAGCCCATAGGCCGTATGCTGGTAAAGACCGAGACGAAGCTCTCGGATCTCTTCATCAACATCATAAAGGACGAATTGAACCTTAGATCCGTGGAGATGAGGGAGGATGTGAGCGAGTTCACGTCTTATACGATAAAGCCCCAGCTTAAGACCGTAGGTCCTAAGTACGGCAAGTCTTTGGGATATATAAGACAACATCTTTCGGAGATAGACGGAAACGCGGCCGTGGCCGAGCTCAATGCCGACGGCGCTCTCAGATTCACCACGCCTGACGGGGTGGATGTAGAACTTACGAAGGACGACCTCCTCATCGAAGTCAGCCGCGAGGGAGGCTTCGTGACTCAGGAGGACAGAGGAGCAGTCGTAGTGCTCGATACCAACCTTTCAGAGGAACTGATAAACGAGGGCTTCATGCGTGAGGTGATCTCCAAGGTACAGACCATGCGCAAAGAGGCCGGCTTTGAGGTCATGGATCATATAATGATAGGTATCACGGGCTCTGAGAAAGTCATGCAGATCGCGGATATGTACAGAGACACTGTATGCGGAGACTGCATGGCAGACGGGATAAGCTTAGGGGAGCTCTCCGGCTATCAAAAAGGCTGGGATATAAACGGGGAGAAAGTAGAGCTTTCTGTAGAAAAGCTTTAAGGATCCTCGGATGGAACGGAGAATACGATGAAAAACAAGTTCGATAAGGAAGAGTTCAAGGCAGCCGTAGCCAACAGCGTGAAGCTGCTTTTCAGGAAAGAACTCTCCGAGGCAACAGAACAGCAGCTGTTTCAGGCTGTTTCAAGCGTGGTCAAGGAATGGATCGTTGACGATTGGATAGATACACATAAGAAGATAGAGGAGCAGGACGCGAAGAAGCTCTACTATTTTTCGATGGAGTTCTTGGAGGGGCGCGCCCTCGGAAATAACCTGATAAACCTGAGCAGGGAAAAAGAGGTGAGAGAGGCTCTGGAGGAGCTTGGAGTCGACCTGAATGTATTGGAAGATCAGGAGAGGGATCCAGCCCTTGGAAACGGTGGTCTCGGAAGGCTTGCGGCCTGCTTTTTGGATTCGCTGGCCACGCTTTCTTATCCTGCCTACGGCTGCGGCATAAGATACCATTACGGGCTCTTTAAGCAGAAGATAGAAAACGGATTTCAGGTAGAGACTCCGGATAATTGGCTTAAAAACGGCTATCCATTTGAGGTCAAGAGGAGCGAATATGCCTGCGAGGTACGTTTCAACGGCTATGTGACCACGGAGTGGGACGGACACCGTAACCATTTTGTACATAAGGGCTACAGATCCATATTGGCGGTACCCTATGATATGCCTATAGTAGGTTATGAGAACGGCATGGTGAATACCCTGCGTGTCTGGGACGCCGAACCCATAGAGGAGTTCAGGCTCGATGAGTTCGATAAGGGCAATTATCAAAACGCCGTGGAGCAGACCAATTTCGCCAAGACCTTAGTAGACGTACTCTACCCTAACGACAACCATATGTCCGGGAAGGAGCTGCGTCTTTCGCAGCAGTATTTCTTCGTGTCAGCTTCCGTACAGCTGGCTGTAAAGCGTTATATAGAGGACCACGACGATATACATATGCTCCCTGAAAAAGTCGTGTTCCATATGAACGACACGCACCCTACGCTAGTGGTGCCCGAGCTCATGCGTATACTCCTTGACGACTATCAGCTTGAGTGGGACGAGGCTTGGGACATAACCAAGAGGGTCTGCGCCTTCACGAACCATACTATCATGACTGAGGCGCTTGAAACGTGGCCCATAGAGCTGTTCTCGAGGCTCCTGCCCCGTATATATCAGATAGTGGAGGAGATGAACAAGCGCTTTGCCGCTATGATAGACGGCATGAACTTCCCTAACGTCCATGAAAAGCATAAGAACATGGACATCATATTCGACGGGAAAGTGCGCATGGCCAATATGGCCATAATCGGCAGCTTCAGCGTGAACGGAGTGGCCGCTATCCACTCTAAGATACTTGAGGAAGAGGTATTTAGAGACTTTTACGAGCTCTGGCCCGAGAGATTCAACAATAAGACGAACGGCGTAACGCAGAGGCGCTTCCTGCTCCACTCCGACCCGTTGCTTTCCGAATGGATCACGGGCAAGATAGGGCCTGAATGGATAACGGATCTTGAGAGGATCAAGGAGCTTGAGGTCTATGCGGACGATCTGCGTTCACAGCGGGAATTTATGAATATAAAATACCGCAACAAGGTACGCCTCGCCGAATATATCGAAAAGCATAACGGTATCAAAGTGGATCCGAGGAGCATATTCGACGTACAGGTAAAGCGCCTGCACGAATATAAGCGTCAGCTTATGAACATACTCCATGTCATGTACCTTTATAATCAGCTGAAGGAACATCCCAACATGGATATGATCCCCAGGACCTTCATCTTCGGAGCTAAGGCCGCGGCGAGCTACTACAGAGCCAAGATGACCATCAAGCTCATCAATGCCGTAGCGGATGTCATCAACAACGACAGGAGCATAAACGGCAAGATAAAGGTGGTATTCATCGAGGATTACAGCGTTTCAAACGCCGAGATCATAATACCTGCGGCGGACATCTCTGAGCAGATCTCCACAGCCTCTAAGGAAGCCTCAGGTACCTCGAACATGAAATTCATGATGAACGGAGCTCTTACGCTCGGCACCATGGACGGGGCCAATATAGAGATAGTGGAGAAGGCGGGAGCTGAGAACGCTTTCATCTTCGGTATGAGCGCGGATGAGGTCAT
>CAZQFD010000054.1:5728-7651 GCA_964592535.1 uncultured Lachnospiraceae bacterium
TAGAGCATGAGAAACGCCGTGACTACGATCCTATGGACATCTTCAACTCGGATCCGGAGATAAGGAAGGTGCTCATGCAGCTCATAAACGGATTCTATTCGCCGGACGACACGGAGAGGTTTCGGGATATTTATAATTCCCTCCTGAACAAACATTCTTCGGGTGGTATAGCAGATCAGTATTTTACGCTCAAGGATTTTAGCGATTACTGCCGTGCCCATGACGAGGTGGATAGAAGATACCGCGATGAGTCGTATTGGGCGAAAGCCTGCATAATAAATATAGCCAATTCGGGGAAATTCTCATCCGACCGCACGATAGAAGAGTATGTACACGATATATGGCATTTGAACAAGCTTAAACTGTGATAAAGAGGCCCGCGCCAGGTCGCGGGTCTCAAAAGTGTATAATAACGGCCATAAAAACGGCCTGTTAAATGCTTGATATAGACAAAAGGAGGTAAATGTGGCTACGAAGATAGATGTGATCTCGGGCTTTTTGGGCGCGGGAAAAACAACATTCATCCAGAAGCTCTTAAAAGAGGCGCTGAAGGACGAGAAAGTCGTACTTATAGAGAATGAATTCGGAGAGATAGGCATAGACGGCGGATTCTTAAAGGACGCCGGCATCGAGATAAGAGAGATGTCTCAGGGCTGTATCTGCTGCTCTCTGGTAGGAGATTTCAAGGAAGCCCTTAAGGAAGTCATAAATACTTACAGCCCCGAAAGGGTCATAATTGAGCCGTCGGGCGTGGGCAAGCTCTCCGATGTCATGAAGGCTGTCACGGACGCCTCCGAAGCTCTCGACGTGGTACTCAATTCAGCCGTCACTATAGTGGACGCCAATAAGTGCAAACTCTATATGAAGAACTTCGGAGAGTTCTTTAACGATCAGGTGCAGTATGCGGGTACGGTGGTGCTGAGCCGTACTGACGTTATAAATGACGACGAGAAGATAGAAAACGATGTAGAGCTTATTAGAGGGCTCAATAAGACCTGCGAGATCATCACGACTCCTGCGGGAGAACTTTCGGGCGAAAAGCTCCTTTCAATCATAGAAAAGAGAGACGGCCTGCTCGAAGATCTCATAGAGGAGGCTAAGAGGGAAGCCGCCGAAAACGAACACCATCATCATCACGATCACCACCATCACGATCACGGGTGCGGAGAGTGCGGCGGCCATCACCATGATGGAGAACATGAGCACGATCACCACCATCATCACCATCATGGCCATGACGCGGATGAGATATTTGATTCCTGGGGCAAGGAGAACGTGCCTTCGATAGGTCATGAAAAGCTCGAGGAAATACTTAAAAGCTTCTCCGAGACTAAGGACTACGGAGACATCATCCGTTCCAAGGGCATGGTACCTTCGGCTGACGAGAAGGGTGCTTGGTATTATTTCGACTTCGTGCCCGGCGAATATGAGATAAGAGACGGCGAGCCCGAGCATACCGGGAAGGTCTGTGTTATCGGTCGCGAGATCTCGGCGGATAAGCTTGAGGAGCTGTTTAAATAATGATAGATCATATCGACGACAACGAGATACCCGTATTCGTCATAAACGGATTCTTGGAGGCGGGCAAGACCTCCTTTATAAAGTATACGATGGGGGAGGAGTATTTCCGAATAGACGGAAATACTCTCCTTATAGTATGCGAGGATGGCGAGGTACAGTATACGAAGAACGAGCTTAAGCTCTATAACACTAAGCTAGTCCTCATAGAAGATGAAGGAGATCTAGAGCCCGACTATCTGGAAGAGCTCGGAAAGAGCTTTAAGGCGGAGCGAGTCATCATAGAGTATAACGGGATGTGGGATTCCACGAAGCTCAGCCTGCCCCGAAACTGGGTGCTCTATCAGCAGATAACCCTGTTTGACGGGACTACGCTCACCTCCTACCTCAACAACATGAAGGCGC
>CAZQFD010000055.1:0-7458 GCA_964592535.1 uncultured Lachnospiraceae bacterium
GATGAAGGGCAGCCCACTAGCGGCTGGTTCAGGTTCGATACCAACGGGATCATGCAATACGGCTGGTATCAGGATAGCAGTGGCGAATGGTATTACCTGCACGCTGATTCCGACGGTATGCTGGGGACCATGCTCACAGGCTGGCAGAAGATCGACGGTAAGTTGTATTACTTCAGTGAAGATACCACCTCGACCACGAGGCCGGAGGGGTCGATGTATGTTGATGAGACCACGCCTGACGGGTACTATGTAGGAGCCGATGGCGCATGGGACGGTAAAGAACGACAGGAAAACTAAGATAGGGGCATTTAGCCTTGAAGGAACAGAGCTTAGGAGGGCTAGTCCCCTGCCAAGTAGACAGAGCAGATACCTAAACTCTAGATCAGCCGCACGAGATCGTGCGGCTGATCTTTTTATGGTGGTACGTCCAGTGGTGTGAGAGGGCGGCGGCTGATCACCGCATCCTGCTCGGTCATCTTGGCGGGAGCCTTCGACCGTTATGCTTTTTGTCACGGCTCGTATCATACATCTTGAAGTAGTTGAGCCTGAGAGCGTTCGTTACCACGCAGAAGCTTGAAAGGCTCATCGCGGCCGCTCCGAACATGGGGCTCAGCTGCCATCCGAAGATGGGTATGAATACGCCCGCTGCGAGGGGGATGCCTATCGTATTGTAAAAGAACGCCCAGAAAAGGTTCTCATGTATGTTTTTAAGCGTAGCGCGGCTTAGCCTGATAGCTGCAGCCACATCGGTGAGCCTGCTGTTCATCAGCACTACATCGGCGGAGTCTATAGCTATGTCAGTGCCTGCTCCTATGGCTATACCTATATCTGCGCGGGTCAGGGCTGGAGCGTCGTTTATACCGTCGCCGACCATAGCGGTCTTACCCTGTTCCATAAGGCCTCGGATGACGCTTTCCTTGCCGTCAGGCAGCACGCCCGCTATGACCTCGTCCACGCCGGCTTCTTTTCCGATAGCGTCCGCCGTCTTTTGATTGTCCCCGGTCAGCATAACGACCTTTATCCCCATATTTTTGAGCTCAGTTATAGCCTCTTTTGAATCCGCCTTCATCACGTCCGATACGGCGATGATCCCCATCAGTTTTCCGTCAAGGCTGAAGAAGAGAGGGGTCTTACCGGAATCGGCGAGACTTTCCGAAGCATTGAGCATAGTCTCGGCTACGGAGGTCTTGCTCTCTATGAAACATCTGTTTCCGGCGTAGGCCGTTTTTCCGTTTATCCTCCCCGAAAGGCCGTTCCCGGCTACTGCCATAAAATCCTCGACCGCGGGAGAGGAGAGCTTAAGCTCCTCAGCCTTTTCGACTATGGCCTTAGCTAGTGGGTGTTCACTCTTTTGTTCGAGCGCGTATGCCAGCTTCATAAGCTCTTCTTCACTCACATCCTTGGCGGGACTTATATCCGTGACCTTAGGTTCGCCCTTCGTGATAGTACCGGTCTTGTCCAGAGCGATGATGTCTAGCTTTCCGGTCTCTTCCAAAGATACGGCAGTCTTGAACATGATACCGTGTTTAGCGCCCATACCGTTGCCGACCATGATAGCTACCGGAGTAGCGAGGCCCAGAGCGCAAGGGCAGCTTATGACGAGCACGGCGATACCTCTCGCGAGAGCGTAGCCAAAGTCCTGTCCGGCCAGCAGCCATACGATAGTGGTGACTATCGCTATAGCGATGACAGTAGGTACGAATACTCCCGATACCCTGTCCGCTATCTTAGCTATGGGAGCCTTCGTAGCGGCGGCATCGCTGACCATCTTTATGATCTGAGAGAAAGTAGTATCTTCGCCTACATGAGTGGCCTCACAGAGCAGATGCCCCGATTGGTTCAATGTGGCGGCCGAGACCTTGTCTCCGGGGGCTTTATCCACAGGTATGCTCTCGCCCGTGAGAGCGGATTCATTGACCGCGCTGACCCCTTCCTTTACGACACCGTCTACGGGTATATTCTCACCGGGCCTTACCGCGAATATGTCCCCGATAGCCACGTCCTCTATGGGTGCCTCGACTTCCTTGCCGTCTATCATCAGAGTAGCGGTCTTAGGTGCGAGCTTCATGAGGGATCTGAGCGCGTCGGTCGTCTTACCCCTTGAACGGGCCTCCAGCATCTTGCCCACGGTGATGAGCGTGAGTATCATGGCAGCCGATTCAAAATAGAACTCGTGCATATAGCAGTACGCCGTACTGAGCTCTCCGATAGAGTTATAGTAGCTCATGGCAAAGAGGGCGTAGGTGCTGTATACGAAGGACGCCGTGGAACCTAGGGCTACCAGAGTGTCCATGCTCGGAGCCTTGTGCGCAAGTGCCGAAAAGCCGCTCACGAAGAATTTCTGATTCACTACCATTATGAGGCCCGACAGCAAAAGCTGATATATGCCTATACCCAGATGATTGTCCTCGAGGAAGAAGGGAAGAGGGCAGCCCCACATGACTCCTCCCATGGAGACATACATAAGGGGGATGAGCAGGACTACGGAGACGATGAGCCTTCGCTTAAGCTTAGGTGTCTCCTTATCCGCAAGCATATCCTCATACTCCGATACCGGGGTTCCTTTTGCCTCTTTCTTCGCGCGTCTTAAAGAGGCTCCGTAGCCGGCCCCTTCTACGGCGGCGATTATATCCTGCTCCGAGGCCGTTCCGTCTACGCTCATCGAATTAGTCAAAAGGCTGACCGTACAGGACTGCACACCGGGCAGTCCGGATACTACTCTTTCGACACGAGCGCTGCACGCCGCGCAGTTCATGCCGGTGATATTATAATTCTGCATAAAAAACTCCTTCTCAGAAAGACGAGAGTTATTTCATAAGCTTAGGCAGCAGCTTAAGGAGCTCGTCCATAGTTTCGTGATCGCCGGCCTTTATATCATCGGTGACGCAGGTCTTTAGATGATTGGCAAGCAGCTCGCGGTTGAAGCTGTTGAGCGCCGCGTTGATGGCGGAGACCTGTATCATTATATCCGTACAATACGCGTCGCTCTCCAACATATTTTTAACGCCTCTCACCTGACCTTCTATGCGGCTCAGACGGTTTACCATATCTTTATATTCCCTTTCGGAACGATGTTTGTGTTTGCCGCTGCATTTAGGGCAGGAAGTTGCGACGTTTTCATTCTCAAGACTCATATATATGCTCCGTTTCGTTTGAATATACCCATAGGGAGTATTGATCTCTTCATGCGTAATATACCCCATATGGGTATATCTGTCAATACTATATTTTAAATATATCAATGTTTCCACATCGTTTAAGTATCGAAACTAAACTCACGGCTTGCAAGCGTTTTCAGTTTGAGCTATGATAATTAAGCCGCATTACAGAAAAACGGCAAGGTCCATTTGGCTATATGTGAATGAATAAGAAATGATAAAAGATCTGAAAAAATATATCGCGGAGCATAGATATTGCCTGTTGTTGATATACATCCCTGTTTATCTTGTGGCCTTCTTCGTCATAGACGGTCTGCCGGCAGAGCATTATATCATAGAATGTCCGTTGGACAGCTATATACCCTTCAATCAATACATGGTGATAGCCTATATCATATGGTACGGCTGGTTCCCGGGCTGGCTGATATTTTTCCTCCTTAATTCCAAGGGGGAGTTTAAATGCCTCGCGATAGTCATGTTTTCGGGGATGACTATATCGCTCCTCATATATGTCATCTGGCCGAACGGCATAGACCTGAGAGAGCCTATCATGACGACGGACGCCTGCTCTAAGATAGTGGAGCTTATAAGGAGCATAGATACGCCTTACGGAGTCTGCCCTTCTATACATATCTCCTCCGTCGTGGCCATAGCTCTCAGCATATATTACTCAAAGCTGACTGTATTTACCGATACCGCCAAGGCCTATTGCGTGATCATCGCGCTTTTGATATGCTATTCCACTATGGCTATAAAGCAGCACAGCATAATAGACGTGGCGGCCGGTGCGCTGCTTTCGCTCCTGCTTTTTTATCTCTATCCGCTCATATATAAGCACTGGAGATGGCTGCGCGAGCTTTAACGATCCTTATAATGAGATATGACCAGTTTAGAAAGAAGCTGTATATGGCAAAGCAATATATAAAGATAAGAGGCGCCTCAGAGCACAATCTTAAGCACATAGACATAGATATACCTAGGGATGAGCTGGTAGTCATGACGGGGCTTTCGGGCTCGGGCAAATCCTCCCTGGCCTTCGACACCATTTATGCGGAAGGACAGAGACGCTACATGGAATCTCTTTCCTCATATGCCAGACAGTTCTTGGGGCAGATGGAAAAGCCCAATGTAGAAAGCATAGAGGGACTGAGCCCCGCCATAAGCATAGATCAGAGATCCACGAATCACAATCCCCGTTCCACGGTGGGCACCGTGACGGAGATCTACGACTATCTTAGGCTGCTCTACGCGCGTATAGGCATACCGCACTGCCCGAAGTGCGGAAGGGAGATAAAACGCCAGACAGTGGATGAGATGACGGATGCGATACTCAGGCTGCCGGAAGGGACGAGGCTCTCGCTGCTCTCTCCCGTGGTGCGCGGTCGAAAAGGAGAACACGTCAAACTGCTCGAGCAGGCCAGACGCTCGGGTTATGTGAGAGTACGCATAGACGGCAATATGTACGAGCTTAGTGAGGACATAAAGCTCGAAAAGAACATAAAGCATGATATAGAGATAGTCGTAGACAGACTGATAGTGAGGGACGGGGTCAGACAGCGGATCACCGATTCCATAGAGAACGTGCTCGCTCTCTCGAGCGGACTCATGGTAGTGGATGTAGTGGATGGCGAGACTCTCACTTTTTCTCAAAATTTCGCTTGCCCTGATTGTGGCATAAGCATAGAGGAGATCGAGCCCCGTTCATTCTCCTTCAATAACCCCTACGGCGCCTGCCCTGAGTGCTATGGCCTCGGCTATAAGACTGAGTTCGACGTGAGGCTCATGATACCGGATCCGTCGCTCAGCCTGGCTCAGGGGGCCATCTCGGTCATGGGCTGGCAGTCGAGCGGTCAAAAAGGCTCTTTCACTCATGCCATGCTGGAAGCCCTTTCTAAAGAATATGATTTCAGCTTGGATACGTCCTTTGAGGAACTACCGCAAAGGATAAAGGACATCATCATAAACGGAACGAAGGGCCATAAGGTCAGAGTCTATTATAACAGTAAGTTCGGACGGGGCAATGTGCACGATGTGGCCTTTGAGGGCCTGCTTGAGAATATAAGACGCAGATATAAGGAGGCCTATTCGGCGGAGCTTAAGGCAAGCTACGAGGAATATATGCGGAGGGACACCTGTCCTGTCTGCAAGGGAAAGAGGCTGAAGCGCTCGTCGCTCGCGGTCACGGTCGGCGATGAAAATATCTATGATATTACCGACGTATCGATAAAGACGTTCAGGGACAAGATAAGGGCCCTTGGGCTCACAGACTTCCAAAGACAGGTGGGTGAGATGATACTGAGAGAGATAGACGCAAGGGCCTCCTTCCTCATAGACGTAGGCCTGGATTATCTTTCGATCAGCAGGGCTACGGCTACGCTCTCCGGCGGCGAGGCCCAGCGCATAAGGCTCGCCACGCAGATCGGTTCGGGTCTTGTGGGTGTGGCATATATACTGGATGAGCCGTCTATAGGCCTGCACCAAAGGGACAATGACAAGCTGCTTGCCACCCTAAAGCGTCTTCGCGATCTCGGAAACTCGGTCATAGTGGTGGAGCACGACGAGGATACCATGAGGGCCGCGGATTATGTGGTGGACATAGGGCCGGGCGCGGGAGAACACGGAGGACGGGTAGTCGCGGCGGGTACGGCTAAAGAGATCATGAACTGTCCGAAGTCGATCACGGGACAGTATCTGAGCGGGAAGCTCTCGATACCTATCCCAAAGGAACGACGTGCCCCGAAGGCGTGGATCGCTATACGCGATGCCTACGAAAACAATCTAAAGCATATAGATGTCTCAATCCCTATGGGGGTATTCACTTGCGTGACCGGAGTCTCTGGCTCGGGGAAATCTTCCCTTATAAACGAGATCCTCTACAAGGCGCTCGCGAGGAAGCTTAACCGTGCCAAGCTCATCGCCGGAAAGCACGGATCGATCGAGGGCATTGAGGTATTGGATAAGATCATCGCCATAGACCAGAGTCCGATCGGCCGCACCCCAAGATCAAATCCTGCGACCTATACGGGCGTATTCGATATGATAAGAGATCTCTTCGCCTCTACTCCCGACGCGAAGATGAGAGGTTATAATAAGGGACGTTTTTCGTTCAACGTAAAAGGCGGACGTTGCGAGGCTTGCTCCGGAGATGGTATAATCAAGATAGAGATGCATTTCCTTCCGGATGTATATGTGCCCTGCGAGGTATGCGGGGGAAAACGCTATAACAGGGAGACTTTGGAGGTCAAGTATAAGGGGAAGTCCATATATGACGTGCTCGACATGACCGTAGAGGAGGCGCTTGAGTTTTTTAAGAACGTGCCTTCCATCGAGAGGAAGATACAGACCCTCTATGACGTGGGACTTTCCTATATAAAGCTGGGACAGCCGAGCACGGAGCTCTCGGGAGGCGAGGCTCAGAGGGTGAAGCTCGCGACCGAGCTCTCAAGGCGCAGTACCGGAAAGACGATATATGTGCTGGATGAGCCTACCACGGGACTTCATTTTGCCGATGTACATAAGCTTATAGACATACTCCATCGCCTAAGTGAGGACGGAAATACCGTAGTAGTGATAGAACATGATCTTGATGTCATAAAGACCGCAGACTATATCATAGATATGGGGCCTGAGGGCGGAGACGGAGGCGGCACGGTCATAGCCTGCGGTACGCCCGAGGAGATATGTGTCGTAGAGCATAGCTACACAGGTCAATATCTAAAGGCTTATCTCGAACGTGCTAAAGTGGTAGATTTTTCAGATAAGGTCTTTTTTAAAAATACTTATGATCAACTTTTATACTGATGAGACCTAAAGAGACCAAAGACAAAGATCCAGTCGATAAAGAGCTTGCTTTTTTGGAAAGCTCCGCGCCGAAAGCAGAGCCTAAAAAAAGAGAGAGGTCATCTGCGCCCGAAGCCGCGGTCACGGAGGAAGCGACTAAAGATGGATCCTGCGGCACGAAAGAAGATCGAAGGTTCATGAAAGAGGCCCTTCGCCTCGCGAAAAAGGCGTATTCCATAAGAGAAGTGCCGATAGGCTGCGTGATAGTCTACAAAGGCAAGATCATAGGCCGCGGGTATAATAAGCGCACCCAGAAGGGGAATGTGCTCGCTCACGGTGAGATCATAGCCATCAATAAGGCCTGCAAGTACATGGGAGACTGGCGCTTAGAGGGCTGTACGCTCTATGTCACGCTCGAACCCTGCCAGATGTGCGCGGGAGCTATAGTTCAGGCTAGGATAGACAGGGTGGTCATAGGCTGCATGAACCCGAAGGCCGGATGCGCGGGATCTGTCATAGA
>CAZQFD010000056.1:0-7425 GCA_964592535.1 uncultured Lachnospiraceae bacterium
TACAAGGGTCTCAGCGATTTTTTATGCGCGGACATGGGCCAAAGCTCCCGGCTCATACAGCCATATCGATAAAAATGTTTCGAGATAGGAGGCGGCCCCTTTTTGCTTTACTGAGATATGGCCAAGGTGATAAAATAAACATATGCTAAACGAAGATGAAAAGCTTAAAGCGAGCGAGAACGATACTGTCTTCAACATACCCGAAGAGCTCAAAAAGCTCCCTAAGACTCCGGGCGTATATCTCATGCACGGGCCGAAGGACGAGATCATATATGTGGGGAAGGCTGTGAATCTTCGCAACCGTGTGAGGCAGTATTTCCAGTCCTCACGCGGAAAGAGCGCTAAGATACAGCGTATGGTCTCGCTCATACGCCGCTTTGAGTATGTGATAGTGGATTCGGAGCTGGAGGCTCTGGTCCTAGAGAACAATCTCATAAAAGAATACAGACCTAAATATAATACTCTCCTTAAAGACGATAAGACCTACCCCTATATAAAGGTCAGCATGGGAGAATCCTTCCCCCGTATCATGAGCGTCCGCAGGGTAAAAAAGGATAAGGCGCGCTATTTTGGGCCGTACACCTCGGGCCTTGCCGTAAATAATACTATAGACCTATTGCATAAGCTCTTTAAGATACGGACCTGTAACCGCGTCTTACCGAGGGATATAGGTAAGGAACGTCCCTGCCTCTATTATCATCTCGGGCAATGCAGTGCGCCCTGCAACGGTCTGATAAGCGAGGAAGGATACCGCGAGAGCGCTTCTAAGGCCGTGGACTTCCTTGCAGGAAAGTATGACGAGATAAAAGAGCGATTGAATGAGGCCATGCACACGGCCTCGGAGGCGATGGAATTTGAAAAGGCCGCCGAGTACAGAGACCTCCTAAATTCCATAGAGGAGATAAGCGTAAGGCAAAAGGTAACGTCGATCGACACCGACGACAGGGACATAATCGGGATATATAAGCAGGGAGCCGAGGCCATAGCGCAGGTGTTCTTCATAAGGGACGGAAGGCTCATAGGTAGGGAGCATTTCCGTATAGAGAGCGACGAGAGCGAGCATATAGCCGATACCGTACAGTCTTTCGTAAAACAATTCTATACAGGTACACCCTATATACCGAAGGAGATATGGCTACAGACAGAGATAGCGGAGGCTGAGCTTTTGGGAGAATGGCTCTCCGGCGAGAAGGGTCGCAAAGTGCGCTTTGTAACGCCCAAGAAAGGCCAGAAGGAAAAGCTGGTAGAGATGGCGATCGCGAACGCAAAGGGGATCTTTGAACGGGACGCCGATAAGCTTAAGCGAGAGGAGAAACGCACTAAAGGAGCACTTAAGGAGATAGCCGACCTGCTCTCACTGTCGAAGCTCAGTCGCGTGGAATCCTATGATATATCGAATACCCAAGGCTTTGAGCCCGTAGGCTCTATGGTAGTATTCGTAGACGGCCGCCCTAAGAATAACGAATATCGCAAATTCAGGATAAATTCCGTCTATGGCCCGGACGACTATGCTTCCATGCGGGAAGTCCTCACGAGGCGTTTTACCCACGGGCTCAGAGAACGAGAGGAAGGGGCAAGGCGGAGCGGTTTTTCGGTATTCCCGGA
Source organism: uncultured Lachnospiraceae bacterium (assembly GCA_964592535.1). Taxonomy (GTDB): domain Bacteria; phylum Bacillota; class Clostridia; order Lachnospirales; family Lachnospiraceae; genus Avilachnospira. The sequence goes on from CAZQFD010000056.1 coordinate 1,606, forward strand.
TCTCGTAATGATGGACGGAGGCAAGGGGCAGGTGAACGTGGCTCTTAAAGTGCTCTCGGAGCTGGGGCTCGATATACCCGTATGCGGCATGGTAAAAGACGACCGCCACCGCACCAGAGGACTCTATTTTAATAATGATGAGCTCCCTATAGACATACATTCCGAGGGTTTTAAGCTCATCACGAGGATACAGGACGAGACGCACCGCTTCGCTATAGAGTTTCATAAGAGCCTAAGGAGCAAGGCCGGAGTCCATTCTATACTTGATGATATTCCCGGCATAGGTCCTAAGAGAAGGCGGGAACTCATGCGATATTTCAATAGCGTAGAGGATCTGAAGGCGGCCTCCGTAGCGGAGCTCCTTAAAGTGCCCGGCATGGACAGACGTTCCGCTGGGAGCGTTTATGAGTTTTTTAGGAGACCGAAAGAGACGAAAGTTTAGAAGAGCGAGCCTTGGGCTTGCCGCTGACCCACGTCCATATCCTGTATTTTTTCGGTGTCTTTCTTCTTGACCCTATTTTTGTGAGGTACGATATGCAAAAAGGTCAATCGAAAAAGTAGACCCCACTTTATAAGTGGAGGTGCGGAATTTGCTTTTGCAATATTGAGGAATATGCAAAAAGCCTTAAAGAGACTATTAAAAAGGATCGTTTTATATTATAATCGACAATGATGGCCGGATCCTATCACGGTAAGACGATAGGATCTCGTCGCAGTTAAGCACAAAAAGACCATTTTATGAGCCCCGACGGGCTTTTTAGTAAATGAAAGGGGTCATTTGATATGAATGTCAAAGAATTGAAGTTGACGGCAAACGAGATCCGCAAGGATATCGTTACGTCAGTACACGCCGCTAAGGCCGGACATCCGGGCGGGTCTCTCTCCTCGGCTGAGATATTCACCTATCTCTATTTTGAGGAGATGAACATAGATCCCAAGGATCCGAAAATGCCTACGAGAGACAGGTTCGTCCTTTCCAAGGGACACTGTGCCCCGGGCTACTATTCGGCGCTCGCGCAGAGAGGCTATTTCCCGAAGGAGGATCTGCTCACACTGAGACATACGGGCTCTTATCTTCAAGGACACCCCGATATGAAGCATATACCCGGAGTGGATATGACGAGCGGCTCTTTGGGGCAGGGCATATCCGCGGCTGTGGGCATGGCTCTTTCGGCCAAGCTCTCCGGCGAAAGCTACAGAGTCTACGCTCTTTTAGGCGACGGAGAGATAGAAGAGGGACAGGTCTGGGAGGCTGCCATGTTCGCTAGCTTCAGAAGGCTCGACAACCTAGTAGTGATAGTAGATAACAACGGGCTTCAGATAGACGGCCCGGTAGATAAGGTATGCTCCCCTTATCCCATAGATAAGAAGCTTGAGGCGTTTGGATTCCATGTCATAAACGTAGAGGACGGAAATGATATGCAGCAGGTGGCGCAGGCCTTCAGAGAGGCCCGCGGAGTAAAGGGTATGCCTTCGGCTATCATCGCCCATACCGTAAAAGGGAAGGGCGTTTCCTTCATGGAAGGACAGGTCGCCTGGCACGGTAAAGCGCCTGATGACGAGCAATATGCTCAGGCTATGGCAGATCTGAATGCTATAGGAGAAGAGCTTGAGAAGGAGAGTGGATACTGATGGAGATCAAAAAGATAGCGACTAGAGAAAGCTACGGGAACGCGCTCGTAGAGCTCGGTAGGGAGCATGAGGATCTGGTAGTGCTCGACTCGGATCTTGCGGAGGCTACTAAGACGGGCATCTTCGAAAAAGAGTTCCCCGAGAGACATATAGACTGCGGCATCGCGGAATCCAACATGATAGGTATAGCGGCGGGCCTCGCCACGACCGGCAAGGTGCCTTTCGCGAGCTCCTTCGCGATGTTCGCGGCGGGAAGGGCCTTCGAGCAGGTGCGAAATTCCGTGGGCTATCCCCATCTCAATGTCAAGATAGCGGCTACGCACGCCGGTATCTCGGTCGGTGAGGACGGTGCGACACATCAGTGCAATGAAGACATAGCGCTCATGCGTGTCATCCCCGGTATGGTAGTAGTGAACCCTTCGGACGATATAGAGGCTAAGGCCGCTGTAAAAGCCGCCTACGAGCACGTCGGACCGGTATACCTCAGATTCGGGCGTCTTCCGGTGCCCGTGATAAACGATAAGCCCGACTATAAGTTCGAGCTCGGAAAAGGCGTAGTGCTTAAAGACGGAAAAGACCTTACGATAGTGGCTACGGGTCTTTGTGTGAGCGAAGCGCTCGCGGCTGCCGAAGAGCTTCAAAAGGATGGGACAGACGCCGCCGTCATAAACATCCACACCATAAAGCCTATAGACGAGGAGCTCCTTATTGAGTACGCGAAAAAGACCGGAAAGGTAGTCACTGTAGAGGAACACAGTATCATCGGAGGCTTAGGGGGCGCCGTATGCGAGGTGCTTTCCGAAAAATGCCCCGTACCGATAAAGCGTATCGGTATCAATGACTGCTTCGGCGAATCAGGCCCCGCCGCCGAGCTCATACATAAGTATGGGATAGATAAGGATGGTATCGTAGCACAGATAAAAGGGTGGTCGTGACGATTGAGTAAGCAAGACGATAATAAAGACGATAAGCAAAAGATCTATACCGTGTCAAAGATGTCCTATACCATGAGGGTCTTGGTCGCGCTTTATCTCTTATACACTGTTTGGCAGCTTAGGGAGACGCCATTCACCTCGGAAGGCACGGAGCGCGCCATCTTCATCGTGGCTATCATAGTGTTCCTCGCAGTGGGGGTCGTCATCGGATATTCCTCTCTAAAGGCACTCATAAAGAAGGAATACTCGGAAAATAACCCTGCGGATATCGATGAGTTTGGCACGGATAGAGAAAAAGAGGATGACTGAGATGAAAAAGTTCGTCATACACATGACGGATGAAGCTAAAGGATGAAAAGCGTGGTCATGCCGAAAAGGATAACTTGCCGATGAGCGGCAGAGGCCCGCTGTATCTTGATATTTTATTTGTTCTTCATCTATAAAACGTGTATACAGTATACAAAAACTTTGACTTATACGCTTTAATGCTGTAGAATACGAATATTGAGCATTTTTTATAAGGAGGCAGGGCCATGGACTTAAGTCTATATCTAAAGCAGCTGGAAGAACTGGTCAATATCGACAGCGGTTCCCGCAACGCCACAGGGATAACGAAGGTAGCGGAGAAGCTGGCGCAGTGGTATGAAAAGCTGGGCTGGAAGGTACAGCGCATACATCTCAGTGACGAGACCGGGCCTCTGCTCCTTATCACGAACAAGGACTGTGACCGATATGACGCCATGTTCATCGGTCATATGGATACGGTGTTCCCCGACGGCACCGCGAAGGAAAGGCCTTTCAAGATAGAAGGAGACTATTATTACGGCCCTGGCGTGGGGGATATGAAGAACGGCGACGTGGCTATGTATCATATCGCGGCAAACCTTCCCAAGGAGGTGAACGAAAAGCTCTCGATCGCCATGGTCTATAACCCCGACGAGGAGATAGGCTCTTGCTACTCAAGGGACAAGGTCGATGAGATAGGCTCGAGGGCCGACCACATCTTCGTCATGGAATCGGCGGGCAACAAGGGAGCGAGACACTGCTTCGCGAGGAAGGGTTCCATCGGCTACGAGATAGAGTTTCATGGTATCGCGGCTCACGCGGGCTTCATGTTCGAGGTAGAGAACGCGTCGGCGATATTGGAGATGGCGAACTATATAGTAAAGCTCATGGCTCTCGCGAGCGAAGAGGAGGACACTACGGTCAATGTAGGCACCTGCTCGGGCGGTATCGCCGGAAATGTCGTGCCCGACTTCGCGAAGCTAAGCGTGAATATGCGCTTTAAGAAAGACTCCGAAAGGATCAGGGTCAAAAAGGCCGTAGAGGATCTCATAAACGGCGAGCCTTTCGTAAAAGGAGCCAAGGCCGTGATCGTCTCTCAGCATGAGGGCGCGCCCATGGTAAAGACTAAAGAGGTAGAGGCGTTCGTCGCCCGCATGAAGGAGATAGCCGAAAGGCTCTCCATACCTTTTGAGGAAAAGGACAGAGGCGGACTTTCTGACGGCAACCATCTTTCACGCTGCGGCGGAGGTGTAGTGCTGGATGGCATGGGACCTCACGGAGCCAACGACCACAGTGAGAAAGAAAACGGCTACATCCCTTCCGTAGAGCTTTGCGTAAGGCTTATAGTCGAAGTGTTGGGAGATCTGGCTGAGGATCGAAAGGAGACGATTTGCTGAAATATGTTATAAAGCGTCTGATATACGCGATACCCGTATTTCTTGGGATAACCTTCGTCATATACCTACTGATAAATCTGGCGCCAGGAGATCCCTTGGCTATCTATGCTTCCTCGGGAGAGATGAGCCAGCTCGACCTTGAGGCCCTCAGGATCAGTATGGGACTGGATAAGCCCATAGTAGTCAGGTATTTCCTCTGGCTCATAGATTTCTTTAAGGGAGACCTCGGCACCTCATACCGGACGTCTCAGGACGTAGGTATGATGATAAGCCAGCGTATCATACCCTCGCTCACTCTTACCGGCACAGGCATATTGGGGGCCGTTATCCTGGGTATACCGCTCGGTATAGCTTCCGCATATAAGCCGGGCTCAGTATGGGATAAGATAGGCACGTTCTTCTCCTTCATCGGAGCTTCGGTCCCGAGCTTCTTTTTAAGCCTTTTACTCATATATTTCTTTGCGGTGCGCTTAAGGATATTCCCTACCAGCGGTATGTATTCCGCGGGATCCTCCTCGGATATAGGAGATATTGCCAGACACTTGGTCATGCCTGCTTTTGCCTGCGGTATACAGTCTATAGGCAACTATATCAAACAGACCAAATCAAGCGTGCTTGAGGTGCTGAATGAGGACTATATAAAGACAGCCAGAGCCAAGGGCCTCGGGAATGCGGCCATAGTATTAAAGCACGCTTTTCGAAACGCCCTCATCCCTGTGGTCACGACCCTGAGCCTCTCCATACCTTTCCTTATCGGCGGAGCGGTAGTCGTAGAGCAGATATTCGCGTGGCCCGGCCTTGGGAGCCTTATGATAACCTCTATCACGGGCAGAGACTATCCCGTCATCATGGGGGTCTCGGTGCTCATCTGCGCGGTGGTCATGATAGCCAATCTAATACTGGATCTTATCTATGCTGCGTTAGATCCCAGGATCAAGTTCAGTTAAGAGGAGCTTCAGTATGAAAAAAACGAAAAGTCAGGCTAGAGAAAAATTCTTTTCAAATAAAAAAGCGGTATTCGGACTGATAATAGTCCTGATCTTAGCACTTACGGTACTGATCCTCCCCATGGTCATGGATCTGGATCCCTATACCACAGATAGGACGGCAGGCTTTAACAGCACCCCTTCAGCCGAGCATATCTTAGGCACCGATGACGTAGGCCGCGATCTCTTCGCTCGTCTCATCTACGGAGGCCGCGTCTCCCTGATGGTGGGTATGATCTCCACGATCATCACAGTGCTGATAGGCATACCGTTGGGTCTTATAGCGGGATACTTCAGAGGCATAGCGGAGACCGTGATAATGCGTGTAGCCGACGCGTTCATGTCATTCCCGTCTATGGTGCTGATATTGGTACTGGTATCCGTGCTCGGCCCTTCGATCGTCACTGTCACGATGGTCATCGGAGTGCTGGGATGGACCGGCATAGCCAAGCTCATCTACGGCAATGTGCTCTCCATAAGAGAGAAGGAATACATACAGGCGGCTAAGGCCGTAGGTATGCCTACATGGAAGATCCTTTTCCTAGAGGTGCTGCCGAATGCCATACCTCCCGTATGGGCCAACAT
>CAZQFD010000057.1:0-7325 GCA_964592535.1 uncultured Lachnospiraceae bacterium
GACTTCACGGTCTCTCATCACCTAGACATAGCTCATCTTTTGCCTTAGAGCCTCTAAAAACGACTCCTCTTTGAGCCTTATGAATCTCGCGACGTGCTCGGACATACAGATCTCCAGCTCGTCTCCCTTCCAAAGCCCGCACATCGGGCCGCCATCGCAGGCCGCCATCTGACTGCCGTCTCCTGCGACTATCTTTATCTTATCATAGGCCGAGAATATCAGCGATCTCGAGTTTATCGTATGCGAACAGATGGGCGTGAGGATGATGAGCTTCGCCTTGGGATCGGCTATAGGGCCTCCCGCGGAGAGCGAGTAAGCCGTAGAGCCCGTGGGGGTGGCCACAAGTATGCCGTCCGCATGATATTCGTTCAGCATGATATCATTTACGTAGACCTTAAAGCTGAGCATCTCCAAGGAGCCGTATCTTGCGAGCATGACTTCATTCAGCGCGACTCCCTTATAGAAGGTCTCGCCGTCTCGCTTTCCCTCGGCCCTCAACATCATGCGCTCCTCTATCATATAGTCGCCGTCTATGAGACGCCTTAGGGCGAGCATCACCTCGGTCTCATCTGAAAGCTGGGTAAGATAACCCAAATGTCCGCAATTTATGCCGAAAAGAGGGATGTTTGTCCCCACTGTAGCCCGCGCGGCCTGAAGTATAGTGCCGTCGCCTCCCACCGTGATGATGCAGTCGCAGCTATCGGGAAGGTCGTAGCTCTCTCTCCTCTCTCCGTCCCAGATCTCGTAGCACACATCGCGGCGAGCCTTAAAAAAATCCTCTATGGTCTTTTTCGCCGTCTTCGCCTTTGCCTTATCGGAGTTCACTATCACAAAAAAATCCTTCATCAGTCCAATTCACTATGCGCTTTTTTCGTTATCTCATCGATAGGCACATTCTCCGAAGGGCCGCCGCCTTCGGCCTCGTCCGCGCAGCATATGTCCGAAGGACCTGTGCCTGGGTCTTTGTCGCTTTTTAGCTTCTTTAGATATATAAGATATTCGATATTTCCTTCAGGGCCTTTTATGGGACTGTAGTCAAGGCCCTTTATCTGAAAGCCTTCTCTTTTCGCGGTCTCGCAGACTTCGGCTATGACCTTTTTGTGTACGGCTATATCACGGACCACACCATGCTTCCCCACTTCTTCACGTCCCGCCTCGAACTGAGGCTTTATGAGGCACACCATCTCGCCTCCCCCCTTTAAAAGAGGCCGCGCCGCGGGCAATACCTTTGAAAGGGAAATGAAAGATACATCGCAGGAAGCAAAATCCATAGCCTCGCCTATATCCTCAGGCTTTACATAACGGATATTCGTCTTTTCCATACATACCACGCGACTGTCGTTCCGAAGCTTCCAATCCAGCTGTCCGTGTCCCACGTCTACGGCGTAGACCTTCGCCGCACCCGCCTTTAGCATACAGTCCGTGAAGCCGCCCGTAGACGCGCCTATGTCCATACAACAAAGACCTTTAAGTACTATATCAAAGGCAGAGAGCGCCTTCTCCAGCTTCAGACCGCCCCTTGAGACATAAGGGAGCGCCCTGCCTCTTATCTCTATATCAAGGTCCTCGTCATCATAAAACGCCGTACCGGCCTTGTCCTCTTTCTGTCCGTTTATATAGACCATGCCGCTCATGATCGCCGCCTTCGCCTTCTCTCGGCTCGTAAACAGACCTCTCTCCGTGAGGATCACATCCAGACGTTCTTTTTTCGCCTTCGTCCCGTTCATATCTGTTTATTATATCAAATGACGCCCTCTTTTTCGAGCCTCTTTATTATACTGCCAGAATCTATACCGAGCATAGTTCTGAGCGCCGTAACATCTCCATGCTCTATATAAGCATCGGGCAGGGCTATATTTATGACTCTTGACCGAGCGCCGAGCTGTGCCGCGCGGCTGCTCACGACCTGTCCGAAACCGCCCCTTGAGACATTTTCCTCCAAGGTGACGAGCTTCTCATAGTTCGAGAGCAGGCTGTCCACCATGTCAATATCCACCGGCTTAGCGAAACGCGCATTTATAAGTGCGGGATCCAGGCCTTTCGCCTTAGCGAGCTTGCCGCAGATATGCTCGGCGGTAGATACCATGGAACCGAGCGCCATGAATGCGAGGCCCTTGCCCGCTTTTATAAGCTCAGCCCTACCTGTCTCTATCTTTTGAAGGTGATCCGAAAGACCGGTATACGCGAGGCCTCTCGGGTATCTTATCGCGCAGGGGCCTCCCTGCCAAAAGGCATAACGCAGCATGAGCTTAAGCTCTTCCGCGTTCTTGGGGGCCAATACCTTCATGTTGGGGATCTCACAGAGGTAAGAAAGGTCAAAGATCCCCTGGTGGGTCTCTCCGTCCGAGCCTACCAGCCCCGCCCTGTCCACGGCAAATACCACGGGAAGGTTCTGAATACACACGTCATGCACGATCTGATCGAAGCCCCGCTGAAGGAAGGAGGAATATATCGCTACCACCGGGCGAAGTCCCGCGGCCGCCATCCCCGCGGCGCAGGTCACGGCGTGTTCCTCGGCTATGCCCACATCAAAGATCCTATCGGGGAAATGTTCCTTAAACCCAGAAAGGCCCGTCCCGTCCGGCATGGCGGCCGTCACCGCCACTATATCCTTATTTTTATCCGCAAGCTCACAAAGCTCCTCCGAAAAGACGTCCGCATAGCTCGGACCCGTCTTTTTTACAAGAGGCTTTCCCGTCTTTATGTCAAACGGTTCCACCCCATGGAAGGCTCCCGGATCTCGTTCCGCGGGAGGATAACCCTTCCCCTTCGTCGTAATGACGTGCAGCAGCACGGCGTGCTCTACCTTGCGGGCGTTCTTTATGGCTCGCTCGAGCGCCCTTATATCATGTCCGTCCACCGGCCCCAGATAGGTGACGCCCATATCCTCAAAAAGCATTCCCGGTATGACGGTATGCTTCAGGCTGTCCTTAAGGCGCTTCAGCTTTAGCACCAGCTTATCGCCTACACGGGGGATGGAGCGAAGTCCCGACTCCACGTCCCTTTTCAATCTGTTATATCCCTTCCCGGTACGCAGATCGTTTAGATAATTTGAGATACCGCCGACATTACGCGAGATAGACATCTCGTTGTCATTCAGTATTATGATAAAGTTCTTTTTGACGCGTGAGGCGTTGTTAAGGGCCTCGTAGGCCATGCCGCCCGTCAGCGCGCCGTCACCTATGACCGAGACTACGACGTGGTCCTCGCCCAATATATCCCGTCCCTGGGCCATGCCGAGTCCCGCCGAGATGGAAGTAGAGCTGTGGCCCGTGTCAAAGGCGTCGAAGGGGCTCTCATTCCTCTTGGGAAAGCCCGAGATACCTCCCAGCATACGCAGGCTGTCAAAACCTTCACGCCTGCCCGAAAGTATCTTATGCGTATAGGATTGGTGCCCCACGTCCCATATTATCTTGTCCTTCGGCATATCAAGTACGCGAAAGAGGGCGATGGTCAGCTCTACCACGCCCAGATTAGAAGCCAGATGGCCCCCGGTATGTGAGGTCTTTTCTATGATGAATGTCCTTATCTCCGAGGCCAGAGCGTCGAGCTCCTCATAGCTCATGCCCTCCAGGTCCTCGGGAGACTTTATATGTTCCAACAGCATTTTCGGAGGCCTTCCGTATTCAATATCTCCTGTTTACGAGACTTAGGCACAGCTCAAAGAGGAATTCATGCTCGCCCAGCGTCCCCAGCACGGAGAGTGCCCTGTCGGTAAGGCGTTTTACATCCGCCTCCGAGCGTTCCAGTCCGTAGAAGGTCACCCATGTGATCTTCGCGTTTCGATCGTCGGCGTGCGCGCTCTTTCCGAGCTGCTCCGAGGTGGACGTCACATCCAAGATGTCATCCCTTATCTGAAAGGCAAGCCCCAGACCCTTGGCCGCCTCGGAAAGCAGCGAGAGGCTCTTGTCCCGCGCACCCGCCGCTGCTCCGCCTATCAGGAACGATGCCTCTATAAGGGCCGCGGTCTTATTTTCATAGATATATAAGAGCGTATCGGGATCGGGTATATTGCCCGTAAATCCTACATCTACAGTCTGTCCGCCTATCATGCCGCAGATCCCCGACTTTTCGGAAAGGATCCTTACGGCTTCGAGCTTCGTATCCGCGGGAAAGCCGGATCTAAGCATAGTCTCAAAGGCGAGTATCATGAGCCCGTCTCCCGCGAGCGTGCCTATATCCACGCCGAACTTTGCCCAAGTAGAGGGCTTTCCGCGTCTTAAGCGGTCGTTATCCATACAGGGGAGGTCGTCATGCACTAAGGAGGACGAATGGATCATCTCTACGGCGGCCATGAATGGCAGAAGGGCCTCTCTGTCCTTGCCTCCCATCAGCTCATATACACATTCCATAAAGAGCGGTCTCACTCGCTTCCCGCCGTTTCGCACCGAATAGGCGCAGGCTTCCAGTATCGTGGCCTGCGGGCCTCCCTTTTCGAGAAGGAAGCGTTCCAGATCCCGTTCAAAGCTCCCGACCCGTTTTTTCAGTTCTTGCTCAAAGGAAAGCTTATCCATCCTGTATCTCCTTTCAAGAGAGTCCGATCAAAGCTCCGAGAGCTCGCCCATATCTTTCCCGTCGGGATCCAGGACGTGAAGCCTCTGTTCTACTTTATCTATCTGCTCGTCTACGCTCTTTATGAGCCTCAGCCCCTCCTCATAAAGCTTAAAGCTCTCCTCAAGAGGCGTCTCCTCATCTTCCAGTTTCTTTATAAGGTCGTCAAGCGCCTTGAAACTGTCCTCTATGCCAAGCCGCTCCTCAGCCTTTTCAGTCTTTTTTTTCGTCTCTGCCATCACCGCTCCGTCTTATTATATGTCAAGCCTTTCTATATTTATGACTTTCGATCTGAAGCTCCCGTCCCGCAGCCTCGTCTTTATGATATCGCCCTCTTTTACGGACTCTATACCGCTTATCTGTCTTGCGCTCTCATCGGTCAGATAACCGTAGCCTCCCGAGATGCGTTTAAGCGGCGAATAGGCGTCCAGCCTCCCAGCCAAAAGCTCCGCCCTGTGGCGTGTATCGATGAGCTTTTTCTTGGTGAGGTTATATATATCAAACGAAAAAGTGCTGTTCCTTACTTTGCACGCCTTTATCTTTTCGTTTAGGGACCTTCTCGCATTTTTATCATATTCCGCGAGGCGTCTTTTTCGTTCAGCAAGCTGCTCGCTCGGATCGTATCTCAGGATGCGAAGCTTCGCCCGCTCAAGGCAGTCTCTGCTTTTCCTTATCTTCTCCAGCATCGAGGTATAGAGAGCCGTGCTCCCGGTCTCAAGCTCTTCCCTAAAGGTCTCATATTCGAAAGTACATAGCTCAGCCGCGGCCGAAGGCGTGGGCGCTCTAAGATCCGCCACGAGATCCGCTATGGTAGTATCGGTCTCATGTCCCACGGCCGACACTATGGGCGTCTTTGCGTCAAATATGGCTCTCGCCACGACTTCTTCATTGAAAGCCCAAAGATCCTCTACGGAGCCTCCGCCCCTCCCGACTATGAGCACATCGAGATCCATACGATCAAGCGTCTCTATGCCCTTCACTATGTCATCCTTCGCTCCCTCGCCCTGCACGAGAGCCGGATAGAGATAAAGCTTGGTATAGGGATTTCGTCTGTGGGCGATATTGAATATATCTCTCACGGCAGCTCCTGTAGGGGCCGTGACTATGCCTATGGACCTTACATATCCCGGGATGGGCTTTTTATACATCGGATCGAACATACCCATCTCCTTAAGCTCATCTCTGAGCTTTAGGAAACGCTCATACAGCTCGCCCTGTCCCGAGAGCCTTATGCTCCTTATATAAAGCTGATAGCTCCCGCTCTTTACATAGACAGAGATGTTGCCTCTCGCTTCTACCTTCTGCCCGTCCGAAAGCTTAAACTTAAGGCCCTCTCTCTGTGAGGCGAACATGACACAGTTTAGGGCCGCGTCCTCGTCCTTCAAAGTAAAATAAATATGACCGGCTGTATGATATTTACAATTGCTCACCTCTCCCGCTATGCAGATGTTTGAGAGAGCAAAGTCTCGCGCAAATACATTCTTTATGTAGTTGTTTATCTGCGAAACTGTATATACTCCGGTCATAGTCCAATCTTTTTTGACTTTCCAAGGTGCTTTTTAGTGTTATCCAAAACTTATTCGGTCTGTTTCGCCCCGTCTTTCGTCTCTTCCCTTACCAGTCTCGCGAGTATGCCGTTTATGAAACCGGGGGCCTCGTCCGAGCAATATCCTTTCGCGAGCTCTACGGCCTCGTTGATCGCCACACCTACGGGCACACCATCGTCGAACCTCATCTCATACAGGGCGAGCCTCAGTATATTCAACTCCGGGCGGCCCATGCGCTCCGTGCGCCAGCCTTCGGAGATGTCATTTATGGCCTTATCAAGCTCGGGGATACGCTCATCGATCCTAAGCACCTTTTCGACTATCTCACCGCGTTCCCCTTCCGTGAGCTCATACTCACAGGTCCTATCGAGATAATTTTGAAGCGGCTTAAGCCTATCCTCCCCGTCATGAAAGCCCAATCCGAACAGCAGCTTAAAGGTCTGTTCTCTCAGCTCGTGTCTCGTCATCTTTGCTCCGTTCAGTCGTCGCCCGAGGTGTTTATGCCCGCGACATTGACCCCTACTCTCGTCACTCTGAAGCCCGTCATGTTTTCGAGCGCGGTCTTTACTCGTTCCTGTACCGCCACGGAGATCTTGGGTATGCTGTAGCCGTATTTTACATTGAGGGTAAGGTCTAAGCTTATCTCGTCGTCATCAAGCTCAAGGTGTACGCCCTTTGAGAGGTTCCTGGCCCCCAGCCTGGTGAGCAGTTCTTTAGTGATATTGCCCGCCATACTGTCTACGCCTTCGACCTCCGTGGCCGCAAGGCCCGCTATACAAGCGAGCACATCGTCAGCTATCTTTACGCTGCCGCGGCTCTCGCTCTCATATACTACACGCGATGCGCGATCGTTGTCCGCCATAGTCTCCTCCTGATATATACGATATCTATCCGTTACGCAGATCTAGCAAGATCCGTCTAAGTCACACTGCAAAGCCGCGCCGCATGGCCCGAGCAGTAGGGGTCTCCTCCCCGAGCGCCCTTATCCCGAAAGCTTTGCGGCTTTCCATCCGGCCTTCTTCCATCAGCGTCATTATACCCCACGCGATCCTTTTAGGCAAGGAAAAGCGGCTTTTCGGCTTGACGATCCCCGGCGTTCATCTATAATGGAGACATTCAAATAAAACAAGGCTAGGGGCGCTTATTGCTGAGATGGAAGCTCTTATGAGCTTCGGTCCCTCATGACCTGACCGGGGTAATGCCCGCGTAGGGAAGCCTATCCCGCTT
>CAZQFD010000058.1:0-7247 GCA_964592535.1 uncultured Lachnospiraceae bacterium
CTCAGCCACCTTCGTAAAACCGTATCCCGGAAGATCTACGAAATACAGCTCATCGTTTATGTTATAGAAATTGACGGTCTGCGTCTTGCCAGGGGTCTGAGAAGTACGCGCGAGCGATCTACGCTGCATGAGTGCGTTTATCAGCGAGGATTTTCCTACATTTGACTTGCCGGCAAAGGCGAACTCGGGCAGCCTGTTGCTCGGAAATGACGAGCTTATACCGCATACAGGCTCAAGCTCCGCATATTTTACCTACAGGCTCGGAGCCTCCGAGGCTTTTTTTTTATATTTTGCTTCCATCCTCTTAGGCTATCTCATTAGAGATATGCTCGATATTAGAAGGTTCCGTGGTCGCGGGGATGATATTGTCCTTAAGCTTCAGCTTCGGGCCTTCCTCTTTAAGGACACATTCCTTGGTGATAGTGACCTCCTCTATCTCCGGCCTTGACGGGATCTCATACATGATGTCGTTCATCACGGATTCCATAATGCTCCTTAAGCCTCTCGCGCCCGTCTTTCTCAGGACAGCCTGGTGAGCCACTTCGCTTATGGCATCCTCCGTAAAGCTGAGGACTACATCGTCTATCTCAAAAAGCTTCTGATACTGCTTTATAAGCGCGTTCTTGGGCTCCGTGAGTATCCTGACCAGAGAATCCTCGTCCAGAGAGCGGAGCGTGACATTTATAGGCACTCTGCCTATGAACTCGGGTATGAGCCCGTACTTTATCAGATCCTGTGTCTCCACCAGGCAAAGGAGCTCATCTATGTCCCTGTCGTTCTTTTCGACTATCTTCGCTCCGAAGCCTATGCTGCCTGTGGAGAGCCTCTGATCCACGACCTTTTCGAGACCGTCAAAGGCCCCTCCGCAGATAAAAAGGATATTCGTCGTATCTATCTCCATCATCTCCTGATGGGGATGCTTCCTTCCGCCCTGAGGAGGCACCGAGGCTATCGCACCTTCCATTATCTTCAGCAGAGCCTGCTGTACGCCCTCTCCGGATACGTCTCTCGTTATGGAGACATTTTCGGATTTTTTCGTTATCTTGTCTATCTCGTCTATATATATGATCCCCAGCTCCGCGCGGCTTATATCCATGTCGGCGGCCTGTATGAGCTTTAGGAGGATATTTTCCACATCCTCCCCGACATAGCCGGCTTCGGTGAGCGAAGTCGCATCCGCTATGGCAAAGGGCACTCCGAGCATCTTGGCGAGAGACTGCGCCAGATAAGTCTTTCCCGAACCTGTAGGGCCTATCATGAGGATATTGGATTTTTGTACTTCTATATCCTGCACTTTGCCCATGACACGCTTATAGTGATTGTAGACAGCGACAGAGAGGACTTTCTTAGCCTCATCCTGCCCTATGACGTAGGTGTCCAGAAACTCCTTTATCTCCTTCGGCTTTAGAAGATTTATCTCACCCTTATAGGACTCCTCCTTGCCTCCGGCAAACTCCTCCTCCAAGATCTCATTGCACAGAAATACACAATCGTCGCAGATATAAGTATTATTAGACCCCGCTATAAGCTTTCTGACCTGTCCCTGTGTCTTCCCACAAAAACTGCATCTTATCTTTCCTGGTATGTTAGTAGGCATTTATCCCTTTCCTCATCCAATGTTTTCAAGGCCGCAAGCCCCCTTAGATCCTAGGGGCAGCCAAACGCTTTCTCCGAGTCACGGATCAAACGTCAATGCTTCTCAAGTATCTTATCTACGATGCCGTAATCCATGGCCTCCTCGGCCGTGAGCCAATTATCTCTCTCGGTATCCCGGCATATCTCCTCATAACTTCGTCCGGTATTCTCGGCAAGCATACGGTTCATCTTTTCTCTCGTCTTTAGGATCTGTTCTGCGGCTATCTGTATCTCGGTAGCCTGTCCCTTAGCTCCGCCGCTGGGCTGATGTATCATTATCTCGGAATTGGGCAAGGCTATGCGCTTCCCTTTTGCGCCGCCTGCAAGCAAAAAAGCTCCCATGCTCGCGGCCATGCCTACGCATATCGTAGATACATCACACTTTATATACTGCATGGTGTCGTAGATAGCCATCCCGGCCGTGATGACTCCGCCGGGGCTGTTTATATAAAGATTTATATCCTTTCCCGGGTCCTCTGACTCCAAAAACAAAAGCTGGGCCACTATAAGCGAGGCTGAGGTGTCGTTCACCTCCTCCCCTAAGAAGATGATCCTCTCTTTCAAAAGTCTTGAAAATATGTCATAGGAACGTTCACCTCTTGAAGTCTGTTCTATGACATAAGGTATAGTAAAAGGCATATCGGCTCCTTTCTCCTAGATCTCTTATACATCGATATTATCAAAGCCGTGCCGCCCTTTCGGAAAACACGACTTTATCTTCATGATCCGTCCCGAGATCATCCTTCCTTATCCTCAGCGGACCCAGAGGTCTCTTCATCGGGCTTTTTATCTACCAGCTTGGCTTCCGCTACTATAAGGTCTATAGCTTCCTGGATGGCCAGATCCTTCTTAAAGAGCTCCATGCTGCGCTCGCCCATGTTCTCCCTTAGGGCATCAGGCTCCATATCATACTGCTTAGCCATCCTCGCGATCTCGGACTCTACCTTCTCGTCGGAAGCCGTTATGCCCTCCTTCTCGACTATCGCTTCCATCACGAGCCTTGTACGGATGGCCGTCTCAGCCTGAGGCTTCATGCTCTCTTTGATACCGTCCTCTGTGGAACCCGTGTACTTCACATACTGATCGAAGGGCAATCCCTGAGACTCGATCCTTCTTTTGAAGTTGGAGACGAGCTGCTCGGCCTCGGTATCTATCATAGCGTCGGGCACTTCCATCTTGGCATTGGCCACTACCGCCGCTACTATCTTGTTTTCATTCTCCTGAGCGCCCCATTTTTCTTTGCGCTCCGCCACCTCCTTCTTTACGGAAGCTCTGTATTCAGCCATAGTTTCGAACTCAGATACCTCGCTTGCGAAGTCATCGTCAAGAGCCGGATATTGTTTTTCCTTGATGGTCTTTATCTTTCCCTTACTGTGCGCGGGCTTGCTCCTACGCTCCTCGGCGTGGTAATTCTCGGGGAAGGTGACATTTACATCTATGTCTTCATCCTTTTTATGACCGATGAGCTGCTCCTCAAAGTTATCTATGAACGAATGTGAGCCTATGGTAAGGGGATAGTCCTCGCCCTTTCCGCCGGCAAAGCTCTCTCCGTCGACATAACCATCAAAGTCTATATCTACTATATCTCCGTCCTTTACCTCGCGGGCTTCGTCGTCGATGGTCACTATGCGCGCATTCTGCTCCTGCGTCTTCTTTATCTCGGCATCTACCTCTTCATCCGTCACGATCGTATCGGCCCTTTCTACCTCTACACCCTTATATGCTCCCAGCTCTACCTCGGGCTTCACGGCTACCGTAGCGGTATAAACGAGATCTTCTCCCTTTTCTATCTTCTCCACGGAGATCTCCGGGCGGCTCGTGATCTCGAGGCCGGACTCCTTCATAGCCTCGGGGTAGCTGCTGTCCAATACTATATCCACGGCCTCCTCATAAAATACAGCCGCGCCGTACATCTTCTCGATCATGGCCTTAGGGGCATGGCCTTTTCTGAAACCCGGGATGCTTATCTTGCTCTTTTGTCTGTTATATGCCTCGACCGTCGCCTTTTCAAACTCATCGGCGGGAACGGTCACCGTCAGCTTGGCCATATTCTTTTCGAGCTTTTCTACCTGTACGTTCATATCTCACTCCTGATATATTATTCTTTTGCAGCTTCAGAAAATACTGTCTCTTATCTCTATATCCGAATCTTTCGCCGCTTCAGCCTTATGAAGGTCATCGGCAATGTCACAATATCATCTTTTCAGCAAAACTAAGCCGCCTACGGCCGCAATCATCGTGATTTTATCACAAAAGCTAAAGTCATGCAAGCCGGCTCATTATGAAGAAAGAGACCGCTCTCCATCATCGGAAAGCGGCCTCTTAGTATCATCTCTTTGATCCATCACTCGGCTTCTTTTTCGTCAGCCTCGCTCGTTGCCTCTACAGCTTCTGCAGCCTCAGCTATCTCTTCTACAGCTTCCACCGCCTCAGCTATCTCTTCAACAGCTTCGGCCATCTCTTCTTTTATCTCGGACTCAAGCTCCTCCACCGCTTCCGTCATAGCTTCCGGCTCCTCTTCCTCGGGATCCGTGTATACAGATACGACATCTTCTTCCACTATGGGTCCATGCTCTCTACGGTTGGGGGCGTTAAGCGCCTTTATGGAAAGCGAGATCTTTTTATCGGCAGCATTAAGCTCAGTGACCTTAGCGACGATCTCATCTCCGACCTTGAGCACATCCGAGGGCTTCTCGACTCTCTCAGTGGAGATCTGCGATACATGGAGCAGGGCATCGATACCGGGCTCCAAGTTGATGAACGCACCGAAATCGGCAAGTCTCGCGACCTTACCCCTTACTATATTGCCAACGGCATATTTAGTAAGAGCGATCACCCAAGGGTTCTCATCGGGGAATTTGCGGGTGAGCGCTATCTTCTCTCCATTTATCTCTTTTATCATGACCCTGAGGGTCTGACCTGACTTATATGCCTTTTTCGGATTCTCTGTCCTGCCCCAGCTCATCTCTGAGATATGCAGAAGTCCATCGGCTCCGCCGAGATCCACGAAAGCTCCGAAATCGGTTATGTTCTTGACGATACCGTCGATGACATCTCCCTCTTTGATCGTGGCGAGCAACGCGGCCTTAGCCGCAGCCTTACGTTCCAAGATAAGATGCTTACGATCGCCTATGATCCTGCGCTTCTGAGGGTTGAACTCAGTGATGACGAACTCTATATCGGTGCCTGCGTACTTGGAGAGATCCCTCTCAAATATATCGGATACAAGGCTCGCGGGGATAAATACCCTCGCGCCCTCATAATTCACGGAAAGGCCACCGTTCACTACCTTTTCTACCTTGCCAGTGACGAGCATCTTGTTCTCGAAGGCTTCTTTTACCTTTTGGTTGCTCTTCTCGGTGAGGACGTCCCTGTGGCTCAGGGACACCAGGCCCTCACCGTCATTGACCTTCCTGACCTTAGCCTCTACTTCATCTCCTACCTTTACCACAGTCGTAAGGTCAAGGCCGGTATCCGCCGAATAGTCGTTCCTGGTGATGATACCGTCTGACTTATAACCGATGTTCACGATCATATAATCGGGCTTGACATCTATGACTTTACCGGTCACTATCTCTCCTGTACGAATTGTTTTGAAAGATTCATTTAGCATATCTTCAAAACTCATTTCTGACATATTCTAAAACCTCCTCAATAATGGTTCTCGGGGTGGAAGCCCCGGCCGTTATACCAACGCAACGCACAGAATGATCAATAGTTCCCTTAATATCTGTTATGGTCCGGATTAGATACGTCCTCTTGCATTCAGAAAGGCAGATGTCATAGAGCTTGGCAGCGTTTGAAGATGTCCCGCTTCCTACGACCAGCATGGCATCACAACTGCGTGCGAGCTCAAGCGCCTCCGTCTGCCTTCTTTGTGTAGCATTGCAAATCGTGTCTATAACATTTGTATAATAACCCTTTTTATTTAAAATATCAACTATATCTTTAAATTTTGTGACGCTCTGCGTGGTCTGAGAGACAAGGCACAGGCTCTCATCCTCATCGATGTCGAGGACCTCCGCTTCTTCTTTACTATTTATGACCGCGGCATCTCCGTCTATCTGCCCTAAGATACCTACGACCTCCGGGTGAAGGGGGTCTCCGCTCACGGCTATCTTATAGCCCTCGGCTTTCTTTTCTCTCACGATATCGTGTATACGCTTTACATATGGACAGGTCGCGTCCACGACCTCTATGTCAAGTCCGCTCTCTTCTATAAGCTCATATACCGAGAGCGGTACTCCGTGCGCTCGGATCACTATGACGGAGCCCTTAAGCGCCCCAGTCTCTATGCCTGCCTTTAGGGTGTCAAAGTCCTCTACGACTCTCACGCCTTTTTTTGAAAACTCTCTCATGACCCTTTCATTATGGACTATCGGGCCATAGGTATATATAGGCTTATCTTTTTCATCTGCGGCCTTATTCACAAGGTCTACGGCTCTTTCGACCCCGTAGCAAAAACCGGCTGTTTTAGCTAGCTTTATCTCCATATTTATACGGACTTACGGCCATTCGGACGTTTCAGAGATTTTCTCGTTCAGAAGGCCTGCGATATATCCTTCAAGCTCTTCCTCCGTCATCCTTGAATTATCTATGAGCACAGCGTCGTCAGCCTTTATGAGGGGCGCGTTTTCTCTATGCGAGTCACGGTGATCTCGCTCTTTCATATCCGCCTCTACCTCCTTAAGGCTCATGCCGTTCAGTTTGCCGGAGGCTTCAAGCTGTCTATAGCGGCGTTCCGCCCTTATACTGTCCTCGGCTGTGAGAAATACTTTAAGCTGCGCATCGGGCAATACGACCGTGCCGATGTCTCTGCCATCCATAACAGAATCATCAGCCTTCGCCATATCACGCTGCATATCCAGAAGCTTTTTTCGAACGCCGTCATACTGCGAAGTCACGGAGGCGATACGCGAGATCTCCTCCGTGCGTATGACCTCAGTCACATCTTTTCCGTTCAAATAGCAATGCTGCTCTCCGTCCACATATCCGAAGCTCACGCTGCATTTCGGCAGGGCCGCGAGCACAGCCTCCTCATCCTCGGCGTCTATCCCCTCCTGCATAAAATAGACCGCAAGCGTCCTGAACATCGCTCCTGTATCTATATAAGTATATCCAAGCCGTTTTGCGAGCCGCTTTGCTATCGTGGATTTACCCACGCCCGAAGGGCCATCTATGGCTATGTTCACAGGTTCCATATCCTTACCTCGAAATCTAAGCTTTATCTCCTAAGTCAGGATACTATATTATAAAGTAAAAATGCAAGTCTATCTTACTCTTGTGCGTGAAAATATCTCCTTATCCATCCTGCTCATATCCCGCAGCACATCGAAAAGCGGATGTTATGAAAGGAGGGTGTCCCGGAAGCCGCTTCGTGGCTTTTAGGACACCCTCCTTTGTTTTGAGATGGTCTCTCTTATATCATTTTTTGAGCCTACACAGATGTCAGTCCTTTCAGCTTACACAGGACCGGGATGTCGATATCTCCCGCCCTCTTAAACTTTATTTCTCTAAGGCTTGGATGCCTCTATCTTAGTTTTCCTGTCGTTCTTTGCCGTCCCATGCGCCATCGGCTCCTACATAGTACCCGTCAGGCGTGGTCTCATCTC
>CAZQFD010000059.1:0-7212 GCA_964592535.1 uncultured Lachnospiraceae bacterium
CCCCCTTATCCATGACGAGCAGAGTATCGGCATATTCCGCTACATCCTCCATGCTGTGCGATACCAGTATTATCGTGATACCACGCTCCTTATGAAGCCTGTCGATCGTGCCCAAGATCTCATCCTTACCCTTGGGATCCAGGCCCGCCGTAGGTTCATCCAATATGAGTACCTCCGGTCCCATGGAAAGGACGCCCGCTATCGCGGTCCTTCGCTTCTGTCCGCCTGATATCTCGAAGGGGCTTCGTCCGAAAAGCTTTTCGTCCATGCCGCAGAGCTTAAGAGCCTCTCTCGCCTTCTGCTCGGCTTCCTCATCACTTAGGCCCATGTTCTTAGGGCCGAACATCACGTCTTTCAGCACATCTTCCTCAAAGAGCTGATACTCAGGGTACTGAAACACAAGCCCCACCTTAGAGCGCAGCTTTCTTAAGTCGTAGCCCTGAGCAAATATATCTTCGCCGTTAAAATAGACCGTACCAAAGCTCGGCCTCACCAGTCCGTTCAAATGCTGTATGAGCGTGGACTTTCCCGATCCGGTATGCCCTATCAGTCCCACAAAAAGCCCGTTCTCTATCTCAAAAGAGACATCGGAAAGTGCTCGGGACTCCATCGCGGTACCCTGCTGGTAGATATGTGTAAGATGTTCCGCTTTTAATGACATCGTCAGTCGTCCTATGGATGATCTCGATAAAATATCTTTTTCTTCTTAAAATAATAGTATATCCAACCTATTTGAACCGGGGCCTCTCTTTAATGAGGTCCCCCGTTCCAAGGTCTGTATGCTATACTGTTTGGAGATACTGAGGATTGGTATGTTCCTCCTACCACTTGATGGTTATAGAACGGCTCCGACCACAGTTTCTTTGTATAGTTGTTGATCAGTTAGATACCGTTTTTAGAAAGGGAGGAGATTCGTGAGCACCATCAGTATAAAGTAGCCTATGACTACGGTATAGCCCATGCGGTCGTTTCGTCCGTAACATAGAGGGCGCAACTTCGTGCGACCTTCTCCACCGTGATAGCAACGGGCTTCCATCGCCATCGCAAGATCCGATGCGCGTCTGAAGGCCGAGATGAAGAGCGGTACAAGCAGCGGTACCATGGCCTTGGCCTTTTGTATCAAGCCCCCGCTCTCAAAGTCCGCGCCTCTCGCGGTCTGCGCCTTCATGATCTTGTCCGTCTCCTCTACGAGTATAGGTATAAAGCGCAGGGCTATCGACATCATCATAGCGATCTCATGCACGGGCACTCCGAAGCGTTTCATGAAGCCGAGCCCCTTCTCTATACCATCGGTAAGAGAATTCGGCGTGGTCGTAAGCGTCATTATCGAAGAGCCTATGACGAGGTATATAAGCCTCAATGCCATGAAAGCGGATCTACATAGCCCCTCGAACGTGACGCTTATGATCCATATCCTGAATATCTCCCTGCCCGGCGTAAGGAATAGATTGAACGAGACGGAAAGGATCAAAAGCAGGATGATCCCCTTAAGCCCCTTGACCATGAACTTAAGCGGAACGCCTGAGATCTTTATCATACTCACTAGAAAGATCGTCGCGAGTACATAGCCTACGACGCTGTCTGTCACGAAAAGGGAAAACAGGTATATCATCGTGCCGGCGAGCTTCGTGCGCGGATCTAGGCCGTGTATAGGAGAGTGCGTTGGGTAGTATTGTCCCAGAGTGATGTCTCTAAGCATCGGCCTCGCCCCCTTCTCTCAGCTTCCGTCTCAACAGCGGCTCCAGATAGTGTAAAAATTCCTCTCTCGTGAGTATGCCCTCCGGCAGCGGCAAGCCTTCCTTCCTAAGCTCATGCGCGAGCTCCGTTATCTGAGGCACACCGAGCGACAGTTCTTTAAGTTCCTCTACTCTCGAGAATACCTTCCTCGGGGTATCGTCCATGACGACCTTTCCGCCGTCGATGACTATCACTCTGTCGCTGTCTACCGCTTCCTCCATATAATGCGTTATATGTATTATCGTGACGCCTTCGTCTTTATTTAGCCCGTGTATCGTCCTCATCACATCCCTGCGTCCGCTTGGATCCAGCATAGCTGTAGGTTCATCGAGGACTATACATTCCGGTCTCATGGCTACGACTCCCGCTATGGCCACTCTTTGCTTTTGCCCTCCGGAGAGATCGTTCGGGGATCTTAAGCGGAAGGCCTGCATACCGACCTTTTTCAGGGCGTCATCCACCCGCTTTGTAAGTTCGTCCGTAGGCACGCCCATATTTTCGGGGCCGAAGGCCACATCCTCCTCTACGACATTCGAGATGATCTGATCGTCGGGATCTTGAAAGACCATACCGCAGGTCTTCCGTATATCCAAGAGCCTGTCCTCATCAGCGGTATCCATGCCCGAGATGAGCACCTTACCCTCCTTCGGGAGATCTAAGGCGTTGAGCAGTCTCGCGAAAGTGGATTTCCCGGAGCCATTGTGTCCCAGTATGCACACGAAAGAGCCTTTCTCTATAGAAAGGTCCATATCGGCGAGGACTTCATTGACCTCTTCTATATTGCCGTTTTCGTCTCTTAGTATATAGTCGTAATATACATGAGAGGCTTCGATGATATTCATCCTTTAAGCGCGCCCTCTATGACTTCCATGACTGAGGCCACTCCGTCTGAAAGCGGCGAGGCCTCCATGCGTCTTATGTAGCTTTCTCTATCCCTATAGACCTCATCCACCGCGGAAAGGAAGGTCTCATCCGTCATATCCTCTTCCCTCAGCACTTTTGAAAAGCCCTGTCTTTCAAATGAAGCGGCGTTCAGTATCTGATCTCCGCGGCTCGCGTCAAGCGACAGGGGTATGAGAAGGTTCGGCCTCCTTAGGGCCAACAGCTCGCAAATAGAGTTGGCCCCTGCCCTCGAGACCACGAGATCCGCCGCGGCGAAGCAGTCCTTAAGTTCTTTATCCACATATTCAAATTGGCGGTAGCCCGCCTTATCCGAAAGCTCCGTCTCAATATGTCCCTTGCCGCAGATATGTACTATGTCGAACTTTGAAAGGAGCGCGTCCAGGACTTTGCGCACCTCATCATTTATACGGACAGCTCCCAAAGACCCGCCTATGACGAGCAGCACCGGCTTCTCACCCGAAAAGCCGAGGAGGCTGATCCCCTCGCTCTTTTCTCCTCTCAGCAGCTCTCTCCTTATGGGTGTACCGGTAAGCACCGCCTTTTCCTTAGGGAGCTTTTCCATGGTCTCGGGGAAGTTACAGCATATCCTATCCGCGGAAGGCGCGGCAAGGCGGTTTGCAAGCCCCGGCGTCATATCGCTCTCATGCAATACGACGGGGATGCCGTATCTTTTCGCAGCAAAAGTCACGGGCACCGCGACAAAACCTCCCTTTGAAAATACTATGTCCGGCTTAAACTCCTTCACGATCTTCGCGGAGCGCAGATAGCCCATTATGACCCTGAAGGGGTCTGTAAAATTCTTAAGGTCGAAATACCGCCTCAGCTTTCCGCTCGGTACAGCTCGATACTCCACGCCCGTCTCCGTGATAAGCTCTTTTTCAATGCCTTCATAGGATCCTATATATAATATCTCAAACCCGCGCCTTCTAAGCTCGGGTATAAGGGCTATATTGGGCGTCGCATGTCCCGCCGTACCGCCTCCGGTAAGTATTATCTTCTTTCCCACCTATCTCATCCTTTCGGAAGTCTGTCAAAAGACCATTTTACATATGCCGAACGCTTTTTTCAATCAAAAGATCGGCTTTTATCGTTTTTTTAGGAGAGATACAGCTTGCGGAGAGCAAAAGAAGGACGCCCGAGAGCAAAAGCTGCAGTGCAAAACAGAACGGAACATACACGGAACAAAAACCATCGGGCAGCTTAAGACCTATAAATGAATAAAGCGTTTCTACGACTCTTTTCCCCATGAGGGCCTGGACGAGCGCGCTCCCCATCGTGACCAGAGGATCCAACATGAGTATGAGAGCGGGCGCGTTGCCGCCATCCGCACCGAGGAACGGATAAAAAAGTGCCGCTATCAGTATCGGTCCGAATAGGAGTGCCAAAAGCATGGCATAAGCTAAGGCCGTGCTCTTTTGTACCGTAGAGGCCGCGGCCCCCGCGAAGATGCCCACAGACAATAGGAGTATCGCCGTCACCGCATGGCCTACAAGTATCGTTACCATATCCCAAAGCCCTACTCCGCCGTACATAAGAGGAAGTATGGCGGCGGGGACGGATGAGACTATAAGTATGAGCACCGTGATGAGAGAAGCCGCGAGCTTACCCATGACTATGGAAAGAGGGCTCATCTTGGTCGTAAGCAGAAGATCCAGAGTCTTTGACTCACGTTCTCCCGAGATGCTTCCGGCCGTGAGCGACGGGCAGATAAAGAGTATCATAAGAGAGGAGACCGTCGCTATGAGAGCATAGACGATCAGCATGGCTCCGTAATCGGCATCCAAGCTCTGCAGCATACGGGAGCTTACGGCAAGCGTCCCTAAAAGTGCGAGCATAAAAAGCAGGGTATTCAGTATGCAGACGAGCAGCATAAGTCCGTAGCCTCTGCTTCGCACCATGAGTTCTCGTCTTATGATAGGATCTGGTCTCATAGCTCTTCCTCTTTGTCGGATGAATAGATGATACGTTCATCCCCGTGCCCCGTAAGCTGCATGAATATGGACTCGAGCGACCCTCTTTCACGGCTGAATGACCTCACTCCGAGCCCCTTTTCTATCATGCGCCGAAGGAGAGCGGTCTCATCCTCTCGGTTTCCGTCGAAATTTATCATGATGTCGTTTCCGCTTATGCTCATCGAGGTGACCTTCGGCTCAGCCTTAAGGAACTTTATGGCCTGGGATAGTCCCTTTTCGATGCTCATGGCTATGGGATCTCCCGCCGTCACCATACGCATGACCTTATCGAGCCTCCCTGACATAACTATGCTCCCCTCGTCTATGATACCTATATCCGTGCATAGCTCCGACACTTCGCTCAATATATGCGTACTGATGAGGATGGTCATGCCTTGCTTGGACAGCTCCGAGAGCTTTTGCTTGAACTCATAGCGTGTTCGCGGGTCTAGTCCGGAGCTGGGCTCGTCCAATACAAGGAGCTTAGGGGAATGTATGAGCGCCCTCGCGAGCGATAGCCTTTGCTTCATGCCCCTTGAGAGGGCCTCCACGAAGTGATCTGCCCTGTCAGACAGCTCCACGAACTCGAGGAGCTTACCGACCCTCTTTCTCGCGCTTATGCCATCTATGCCGTAGCAGGAGGCGAAAAAATCCATATACTCGTAGACTTTGAGGTCGTTATAAACTCCGAAGGAATCCGGCACATATCCGATCAGCCCGCGCCTTTTGACCTTCTCGGAGTAAGGCGTCGCTCCGTCTACGAGCACTTCCCCGCTGTCTGCGCTCAATATGCCACAGATCAGCTTCATAGCCGTCGTCTTGCCCGCCCCGTTCGGCCCTACGAAGCCGAAGAACGCACCGTCCTCCACATTCATGGAAAGCTCGTTAAGAGCGCAGAAATGTCCGTAAAACTTTGTGACCTTATTTAACTCAAGCATCTGTCTCACCCGTCACCATTGGCACAGGGAGGAACATCAATGTCCCTTCTTCAACATCTTCATCGGGTATGTATCTCACCATGACCGCATTCTCGGGAGACATATAGGGCCTTATCTCTTCCACATCAGATCCCGTCTTATATAGGTCTATAAGATCGTAGCCTCCCGTCTCGTAGTTGTACATGGAGACAGAGCCCTCAAAAGGCACTACCACGTCTCCATTCTCGTCTTCCCTACCCGAGAACTCATCCGAAAGCTTCTTAAAGGTCACCGAGAGGATGGTCATATCCGTCCCGAGACTGTATTCGAGGATACAGCTTGCGCCGCCGCTCACAGTATTAGTGGCCGCGTCATAATTTCCACTCACGACCCTCGGCTCCTGTGAGAGCGCGGAACGATATATCATACCGTCATCCGCCTCGCGAAGCTCCTCCGAAAATACGAGCAGTCTAAGCCCCTCCGACTCTATGCCGTTTTGTGACATCAGAGCCTCGATCTCGCTGTCGCCTTTCGTAAAGGCTATGATACGCGCGTCCTGATAATAAAGGCTGAGCGATCCATCCAGATAATAGCTGAGCAGATTCGCCGCCTTCAGGCGTTCAGCGTAGCCGCGTACGCCGCTATCCGTATCATCTATGCCCGTGATATATTCCGAGATGATCTTTGACGAACCTGTGGGCCCGTAGAGCGTCTTAAGCCCGTCGAGAGTTTTCATCTCTCCCGGCGAAAGGTCGCCTATACTGACGATCCGTCCATATAAAAGGAGCGTCACATCGTAGAGAGAAAGCTCCGACTCATTCACTATCCAACCGCTTATCTCATCCTGAAGATAGCTTATCTCAAACTCCAGTATAGGATCCCCCTCATATATCCTGTTGTCCATGAGCTCAAAGTAAGACTCGTCAAAGGCGCTCTCCTGCGTGACGCTTATCCTTGTCACGGCTCCGCTCTCATAAGCGGCATCATCCGTGTCATCGAAAAAACCATATAGCTCTATCACCTTGCCGCCGCTTGAGATCAGCCCCTCATCGTCTTCCTCATCGCCCGCAGGAAGGACCGGCAGCGCGAGCCCGCCCCTCGGAAACCCTAGTGTTATCTCGCCCTTATCAGGCGAAGTCAGTTTGAGAAAGACCGTCTCATTTACAGTGCCGTCAGAGATATGACTTATCGCGGCATAGTCAGCATAGGCGGTATCGAATCTCAATGAGGACGAGGACAGCCAGATGACCAGTGCCCCCGCAAAAGAGCAGATAGTCACACCGAGAGGATAATATAATGATAGTCCTCGGCGCTTCAGCCAAAAATAGAGTCCGGGCCCCACCGCGACTATGAATACGATAGCTATGATGAGATACAAAGCGAGATCCGGGAGCTTATCCTCCCTCACTATATCTACTATATCATTTATCTTCTGCCACTCGGATCTGCTCCCGCCGTGAGAAATCTCGAGCTGTCTTATGCGTGAATTTCCGAGGAGCGAGTTTAAAAGCTCCTCTACATAGCTTAGCTGCTCGAAGCAAAATTCGCTTATGTCCGCGAGGCTGTACGCCGCTATACCTATGACCCCGCTGCCTATATTGACATTGGTGAGCACCGCGAGATCTCCCGACTGCATGGTCTGGATACCACCCGGTATATAGACATCTCTCACTCTCAGGCTCAGCACGGCCCCATCGAGTCCC
>CAZQFD010000060.1:0-7036 GCA_964592535.1 uncultured Lachnospiraceae bacterium
GTCTCTAATCTATAACTCATCAAAAAGGGGCTCTCGCCTCCTTATCATGTCTACCCATGAAAAAGAAGAGGCCGCGGCCCTTGGCTATGAGATCGTAAATATCCGAACTTACGGCTTTTTGCGCACGGAATAGCCGAACGATCCGAGCTTTTCACCCAGCTCGAAATATTCGCCGTGGTTATAAGCTATCAGCCCTGCCTTGTCCAGCTCCAGCCTTCCTTTATCATCTATGAGGCTCTCGTCCACGTCTACGGCTACCACCTCGGCTATAAACATATCATGAGAGCCGAGGCTCACCTTTTTCGTGACCTTGCACTCGATGTTTACGGGCGCCTCGGCGATGAGGGGTGCCGAGACCTTTGAAGCCTTCGCCTTCGTGAGTCCGCAGGCTTCCCACTTATCTATGTCCTTTCCGGACTTTACACCGCAAAAGTCTGTCGCGAATACAGTCTCCTTCGTAGTCAGATTGATGACATACTCGCCTGTCTCGTCTATGATATGATGGCTGAAACGCCTCGGCATGATCGAGACATATACCGTCGGAGGCTCCGAGCAGGCTACTCCCGTCCATGCTATAGTGATGATATTGGCCCTGCCTTCCTTATCCGCACAGCTCACCATCACCGCGGGGACAGGATTCAGTACCGTCCCCGGCTTCCATATCTGTTTCGATCCCATATAAACTCTCCTTTTCTTTGAATCATATGATCCTGCCTTATGAGGCCTTATAATAGAGGCCGTCTTTCGGCATAGCATAGCCTTAGGCTGTGGATCCGCGTCACCGAAGCTTTTTTGATCCCCGCTGTCCGCCTATATGAACAGCATTATAGGGCTCAGCTTTAATATCTTCTCTGAATATCATCAAGCAGCGCCTTTTATATCATGAATATCTCACCGATCCAAATATGCCTGATGAAAATGCAGCCTTCCGCTTTCTTTCTCCTCCTCTATCAGCATATAAGAGGGTCTTAGGTCCTCCTGTCTGGGGTAGCTTAGGCTCCCGGGATTTATCAGATATATCCCGTCTATCTTTTCTTCCAGGGGTCTATGTGTATGGCCGAAGAAGCAGATACCGCAGCCCCTTGATCTGGTCTCTGAGAGTATACGCTCGAGCGATCCCGATATACCGTATCTGTGCCCATGTGTAAGGAAGGCCTTAAGGCCTCCCAGCTTAAATTCCCTGTCCCAGGGAAGCTTAGAAAAAAGATCGTTGTTTCCTCGCACCATATAGACGGCGCAGGTCTCGCCTACGTAGTCTCTTATGTCATATTCAAGTCCCGAGCCGTCACCGCAAAAGATGAACATATCGAGGCGTCCTAGCCTTCTCATAAGCTCTCGTAGGTTCTCATTTTTTCCGTGGGTGTCGCTCGCCACTAATATCTTATTCATTGCCGCTGTGATCTATTATGAGATATTTAGGATCCGGGTAGGCGCGCCGACCGATGTCATGCCCCGAGCTCCTTTTATAAAGATCCATATCTTTCCTTTATGAGTCTTGATATACCGCCAAGCGCCTTTGAGCGGTGAGATACTTTGTTCTTAAGGTCGTTTCCGAGCTCGGCGGTCGTCCTATCGTATTCGGGAAGGAAGAATATAGGATCGTAGCCAAAGCCCTCATCTCCCGCCGCTTCACGCGCGACCCGTCCCTTTATCTTGCCGTATGCGACGGCACTTTCCCCGTCTGGGAATATCGCGCATATGGCACACTCAAAGCGCGCCCCTCTCTCCTCATCGGGCACGCCTTCCATAAGCCTAAGTATCTCTTTATTCTTTATATCATAGGAGACATCATGCCCCATGAATCTTGCCGAATGTACTCCCGGCGCCCCCTTAAGCTTATCTATGCAAAAGCCCGAATCATCGGCGATCACTATATAGTTTTTTTCCTCGCCGAGGACTTTGAGCTTTTCATATATCTCCCGCGCCTTTATCTCGGCATTTTCTGCGAAGGTGTTTCCGTCCTCCTCGGCCTCTGCCGTAAGTCCCAGGTCAGAAAGAGCGAGCACCTCATAGCCATCCGGCTTAAGTATGGCCTCTACTTCCCTTACCTTATCTTTATTTTGTGTCGCAAGCAATATCTTCAAAGCGCTTTACCCGATACCTATGTCTTTCTTTTTGCCCCTATATGTATAAAAATAGGTCTTTAGCATACCGTTATACAGCTTTCGATTTCTATCGGCCTTCCTGCCTATGCACCTTTCCGCTTCCTCATAAGCGGTGATGAGACAGAGCTCCCAGCCAGGCAGCTTCGCGTAGCGTTCACCGAGCGTGGTATAGAGCTTCCTAAGCTCGTCCTTTTCGCCTATGCGCTCTCCGTAGGGCGGATTCGTGAGTATAGTGCCTTTCGCTCTCGGGTGGCTGAGCTTTGATACGTCTCTCTTTTGAAAATGTATCATGTCTCCGACTCCCGCGAGTTTGGCATTTTCCCTCGCGGCGTAGAGAGCTTCCTCGTCTATATCATATCCCTGAAGATCGCAGAGCTTCATAAGGCGTTCCCTATCGGCAGCTTCGGCCTTGGCTCTCGCCTCGTCATAGGCCTCCATCCAAAGCTTTTTGGGTATCAGGCCATCCCACGAGGTAGCTGTGAAATCTCTTTCCATCCCGGGTGCTATATCCGCCGCCATCATAGCGGCTTCTATCAGGAAGGTGCCAGAGCCGCAGAAGGGATCTAGCAATATACGCTCTCTGTCCCAAGAGGTCAGCATAAGGAGCGCCGCCGCCAAGGTCTCCGTTATCGGGGCCTTTACGGTGAGCTTTCTGTAGCCTCGTTTATGCAGGCTCTCTCCGCTCGTGTCCAATGCGATGAGTATGCTGTCCTTATATGCAGATACTCTGAGAGGAAACGGGGCTCCCGTCATGGGAAGGCGCTCATCGTCCCTATGATACGCCCCCTGAAGCCTTTTTATCACGGCTTTTTGTATGATGGTCTGAAAGTCTCTCGGCGAAAAGAGCTTCGACTTCACGGACGTAGCCTTAGTGACCCAGACCCTCGCGTCATACGGAAGGAAGCGCTCCCATGCTACGGCTTTGGTCTTTTCAAACAGCTCGTCCCAGCTTTTTGCCTCGAACTCCGCTGCCTTTATAAGCACGCGCTCAGTAGTCCTAAGGCCTATATTCGCCCGGCAGACGGCGAGCTCATCTCCTAAGAAGGACACTCTTCCATCTCTTACCTCGCTTATCTCATACCCAAGCCCTGCGATCTCTTTTTTCGCACAGGACTCAAGCCCGAAATGGCACGGGGCCACAAGCTCAAACCTCATACTCCATTCTCTTCCTTTTTCGTGGAGCGTGTACCTTTCCGCGCTCTTATCAAAGCTCGATGCTCTTTACGACATTCCCGTCGAAGTCCAATATCTTAAATATCCTGTCCTCATAAAGCCCGTAGCTGTGCGCACTCTCCTCTTTAGGAAGGCTTACAGATCCGGGATTTAGGAAAGCTATCGTCTTTTTCGGGAAGCTTACGTGTTCCGCCACAGGGACATGTGTGTGACCATGTATGAGGATCTCTCCATCATTCATAGGCGGCAGGTTCTTTCCGTCCTCCAAGGTATTATATATATGCCCGTGAGTGACATAGAATACCTTTCCGTCTAAGGCGAGCACCGCATAATCCGCCATGCAGGGGAAGGGGAGCACCATCTGATCCACCTCCGCGTCGCAGTTGCCCCTTACGCAGAGTATATCGTCCCTAAGCGGAGCCAGGAGCTCCACTACTTTCTTGGGCGAGTAGCCATAAGGCAGATCGTTCCTCGGTCCGTGGTAGAGTATATCTCCCAGCAGCACGAGCTTTTCTGCTTTGCTCTCCTTATACGCCTTGACAAGCTTCTCACACCAATAAGCCGAACCATGTATGTCCGACCCAAACATATATCTCATCTCAATCGTCTCCTCTTGGATCATTAAAGAACCAAAATATTATCAGTATCAGCAGGATAGGCCCCAAAAAAGGCATAAAGATACGGACCGCCGTCCCGACAAAGGAGAATATCATCATGATCACAAGCAGGAATACCAAGGATCCGAGGCAGCCGAAGTTATAGACGCGGATATGAGGACGATGTTTTTCTCTGTGCGCCTCGGGCCTCCTCCCATCCAGATCCGGATAAGCGTCTCTATCCCGGCTTCGATTTTTGAAAAAGTCCTTTTTCCCTTCTTCGCCGTATATCTGCTCGGTAAAATCTCTGTCGTCCGCAGTATTCGGGATCCCGTCATCACCGCTTTTTACAGCATCGATGATGGTCCTCGCGATGAGCCTCGCGTCTCCGAGCTCCCGAAGTATATCTTCCTCGCTCCTGCCTTTTTTTACCTCATCGTCTATATAGAAAGAATAATAATCGACATTGCTCCTCACAAGACGTTCGGGGAGCTCATAGCTGAGCTCCTCGGCAAGCTCTTTTAAAAATCCTTTTTTAGTCTGCTTCTCTTTCATCCAAGATCCCTTTATCGATCTTTATAGCCAATTCCTCAAGCTGCTTTTCGTCTACCTTTGAGGGGGCTCCCATCATGGCATCCGACGCATCCTTCAGCTTAGGAAAGGCCATCACGTCTCTTATGCTCTCGGCTCCGGCCATCCACATGGCCACTCGATCTAGACCATAGGCAAGCCCTGCGTGAGGAGGCACTCCGTATCTGAAGGCCTCCAGCAGGAAACCGAACCTATCCTCGGCCTCTTCCTTACTGAAGCCGAGCTTCTCGAACATTTTTTCCTGTATATCGGCCTGATGGATCCTCACAGAGCCTCCTCCAAGCTCCGTCCCGTTAAGCACTATGTCATAGGCCTTGGCCCTGACCCTCGCCTGATCCTCGTCTATATATCTCCAGTCCTCCTCCATGGGCGCGGTGAAGGGATGATGCATGGCCGTGAAACGACGATCCTCCTCCGACCACTCAAAGAGCGGGAACTCCGTTATCCATACGAACTTCCAGTCCCCTTCTTTTATGAGCGAGAGCTCCTTTCCGAGGCTGAGCCTTACATTCCCGAGGACCGTCCTTACAAGCCCCAGGTCTCCCGCCGCGAATATGAGCAGGTCTCCGCTTTCGGCTCCCATCCGTCCTATGAGAGCGTCTGTCTCAGCTTTTGTCATAAACTTCGCGAAGGAGCTCTTATGCGATCCGTCCTCGGCGGCATTGACACAAAGATAGGCTACGCCTTTCCCGCCGTAGTATCTCGCCACATCGCTGAGGGCGTCTATCTTCTTCCTCGGCATGGAGCCCTGTCCCGCAACTCTTATGCCTCTTACGACACCGCCGTCTCTCACCGCGTCTCTGAATACGGAGAAGGCGCAGTCTTTTACGGTGTCGCTCACATCCTCTATCTCAAGCCCGAAGCGCAGATCCGGCTTGTCCGAGCCGTATCTGTCCATAGCCTCTTTCCAAGTCATGCGTCTTATGGGGAGCGCTATGTCTACGTCTATGACCTCCTTGAATATACGTTTTATGAGTCCCTCGTTCACGGCTATCACGTCGTCTACGTCCGCGAATGAGAGCTCCATATCTATCTGGGTGAATTCCGGCTGTCTATCCGCACGCAGATCCTCATCCCTGTAGCAGCGGGCTAGCTGGAAATAACGATCGAAGCCCGAGACCATAAGGAGCTGTTTTAAAAGCTGCGGGGACTGAGGCAGAGCATAGAACTCTCCCTTATGCACTCTTGAAGGCACCAGATAGTCTCTGGCTCCCTCGGGAGTAGACTTTATGAAGGTAGGCGTCTCTATCTCCAAAAAGCCGTTCTCAGCCATATAGTTCCTGACACTTATGGCCAGCTTAGAGCGAAGCGCGACATTCCTCTGTAAGGGAGGACGGCGAAGATCCAGATACCTGTATTTCAGTCTAAGCTCCTCTCTCGTTTTCGTCTCGGCCTCTATCGGAAAAGGAAGTACCTCGGACTCCGAAAGTATGCGAAGCTCCTTTACCTCCAGCTCTATCTCTCCTGTAGCAAGCTCCTTATTTATGTCCTTTCCGCGGCTCCTGACTTTCCCTACCGCCGCGATACAGTATTCGCTCTTTAGCGTACCCGCTTTCTCGAATACCTCGCTCCCGCAGATCTCCTCCTCAAAGATGAGCTGCAATATACCGCTCCTGTCCCGAAGATCCGTGAATACCAGACCGCCCTTGTTCCTAGATCTCTGCACCCAGCCCATGACCGTCACGGTCTGTCCTATATCTGCTGAGGAGAACTCACCGCAGTACCTCGTCCTCTTAAGGCCTTTCATACTCTCTGCCATAATGGTCCCTCCTAAGTCTTAATTGAAAAATTCCCGGATGTCCGTATAGCCCTCTTTTGTAAGACCTTCCTTTTGGAATTTTTTATTCTTGGCCATCCACGCCATGAAAACGTGCTTTCCGTCCTTTCGCTCCCGCTCGCATAGATCGAAGATCTCTCCGAGCTTTTCGGAAGGCATCCCCTTTTCAATGAGGACAGCCAGCTTTTCAGGCCTCCCTGTCCCTTCATAGCCGTGCTCCGTAAGTATCGTCACTATGCGTTCGAACCCGATGGAAAAGCCTACGGCGGGCACGTCCTGGCCTATGAACCTGCCTATCATCTTATCGTAACGCCCGCCTCCGCACACCGAGGAGCCGAAGCTCTCTACCTTCACTTCAAAGATGGTGCCGGTATAATATCCCATGCCCCTAACGAGCGTAGGATCGAAGGACATATCTATCTTCCTGTCTTTTGATGCGGCTATCGAATCCATGATGTCTGCCACATTCTCACAGCCGGCCTTAAGCTCCTCATCTTCGACCGCCTCCGCCATCTTAAGGCAGGCTTCGGAGGTATCTTTAAAGCCGCTAAGCATATCCCTAAGCTTCTTTACGGAGCTCTCCTCATATCCCATGGATAAAAGCTCTTCGTCCACTCCGTCAGGTCCTATCTTATCGGCCTTGTCCAATACTATGAGTATCTTTTCCGCGCTCTCCTCGGGAAATCCCGCGGCGCGTACCATGCCGAAGAGTATACGTCTGTCGTTGATATAGACCTTGTAGCCGAACCTGTCCATGCCTATCCTCGAAAGAGCCTCGGTCGTAGCCAATATGA
>CAZQFD010000061.1:0-6872 GCA_964592535.1 uncultured Lachnospiraceae bacterium
GAACGATCTAGACATACCTTCGTCCATAGCCATCATAATGGACGGCAACGGCCGTTGGGCAAAAAAACGCGGACTTCCCCGCAATATGGGACACAGAGAGGGTTGTAAGACCGTAGAGCAGATAATAGAGGATTGCGCGAGGCTCGGCGTCTCATATCTCACTGTCTACGCCTTTTCGACGGAAAACTGGAAACGCTCCGAGGAAGAGGTCTCAGGGCTTATGCAGCTTTTCAGGTACTATGCCGGAAGGCTCCTTAACAGAGCCAAGGAAAACGACGTACGCATACGCATGATAGGAGACCGCCGCCGTTTCCCTAAGGACATCATAGCCTCTATTGATAAAATGGAAGAGGAGACCGCCGAAAACAAAGGCATGACTTTCGTCATGGCGGCAAATTACGGCGGAAGAGACGAACTGAGAAGGGCCGCTATGAAGTACGCGGAGGACGTAAGGGAGGGGAAGATAGATACCGAGGAGGTCACGGAAGAGACCTTCTCCGCCTATCTCGATACCGCTGGCATACCGGATCCCGATCTCCTTATAAGGACCTCCGGAGAGCTTCGCCTTTCCAATTTCCTCCTTTGGCAATGCGCTTATTCGGAGATAGTGATAAGCGAGGTGCTCTGGCCTGATTTTGATAAGGAGGAGCTGCTTCGCTGCATAGACGAGTTTCACGGGCGAAAAAGAAGGTTTGGGGGTGCTTAGTTAGATGTTCGTAAAACGTCTCATAAGCGGAGCTCTGCTGTTGATATTCGGAGTGGCCTTCGTATATATAGGCGACGCACCTTTGCTCTTATTACTGGCGCTCATCTCCATAATCGGACAGTTTGAACTATACAGGGCTCTTTCCATCGAAAGGAAGGGCCTTACTTTCACGGGCTTTGCGGCTACGGTCGCGTACTACGCGCTCGTGCTCTACGCGGGCGTGTCCTATATCACCACTGTGCTCATCATCAGCCTGATAGTGATGATGGCCGTCTATGTGGTCACCTTCCCCGAATATAGGATAGAGGACGTCACGTCCACCTTTTTCGGGTTCTGTTATGTCTCCGTCATGCTGAGCTATATCTATCTCACAAGAGATCAGCTCCCTAACGGGATATATTTCGCGTGGCTCATATTCATAAGCGCTTGGGGGAACGATACCTTCGCGTATTGCACGGGTATGCTCTTAGGCAAGCATAAGCTCGTGCCGAAGCTGAGCCCTAAAAAGAGCATCGAAGGCGCGATAGGCGGAGTAGTCGGAGCCATGCTGCTGGGGGCCGTATATGGAAAGATCGTAAAAGTCGGCCCCTTCGCGGCGGAGATCTCCGTATTCACCTGTGCCGCCGCTTGCGGCACAGGCGCGGTGATAGCCATGATAGGCGACCTTGCTGCTTCCGCCATAAAGCGAGATCACGCTATAAAAGATTACGGGGATCTGATACCCGGACACGGAGGGATATTGGATCGTTTTGATTCCATGATATTCACGGCCCCCGCCGTCTATTACGCGGTAAGGCTTTTGGAGGATCTGATGTGATGAGGCGGATAAACCTTTTAGGCAGCACTGGTTCCATAGGGACTCAAGCTCTCAAGCTCATAAGGGAGGATGAGGAGCTTCAGCCGGTCTCTCTTTCCGCGAGATCCAATATCGCCCTCCTGAAAGAACAGATATATGAGTTTCGCCCTAAGCTGGTCTGCGTTTTCGAAGAAGCTAAAAAAGATGAATTAGCGAAGATACTGAGCTCTGAGGGAGTGCTAAGCCCCTCGGAGCTTCCTAAGCTCGTATCGGGCATGGACGGCCTCTGTGAGGCGGCGTCATTTTCAGAGGGGGAGCTTACGCTCATCGCTCTCGTGGGGATGATCGGCATAGAGCCCACACTTGCCGCGATAGAGAGCGGAAAGGATATAGCCCTCGCGAATAAGGAGACTCTGGTCTGCGCGGGGCATATCATCATGCCGCTCATAAAGGAGAAGGGGATAAGGCTCACGCCTATAGATTCCGAGCACAGCGCCATATACCAATGTCTTATGGGCGAGGAGCACGATAGCATAGATAAGATATATCTCACGGCTTCGGGAGGCCCCTTTAGGGGCAAAAAGACAGAGGAGCTTCGGGATGTAAAGGCTTCCGACGCGCTCAAGCACCCGAATTGGTCCATGGGAGCTAAGATCACCATAGATTCCGCCACCATGGTCAACAAGGCTCTTGAGGTCATGGAGGCTCACTGGCTCTTCGATGTAGATATAGATGATATAGTCCCCGTCATACAGCCTAAGTCCGTTATACACAGTATGGTGGGATTTAAGGACGGAGCCGTGAAAGCTCAGCTCGGAGCGCCCACTATGCTCGTACCCATAGCGTTCTCACTTTATGCACCGCGACGCGTAAAGATCAAAGATGAGCCCGAGCTTGACTTTAAGCTCTGCGCGATAGAATTCGACGAACCTGACTATGAGACCTTTAAGGGCCTTTCACTGGGTATCGAGGCCGGGAAAACGGGAGGGCTCATGCCGACTGTGTTCAATGCCGCGAACGAAGAGGCCGTGGCGCTGTTCTTAGACGAAAAGATAGGCTTCCTCGATATAGCGGATGGCATAGAGTCGGCCATGCGCCATTTCGATGAGCGTAAAGACCCGGACATAGCGCTTATATTGAATACGGAAAAACGGGTAAGGGCCTTTATCAGAGATAAGTTTGCGCTCGGGTCATGAGAGGAGGATGGGTCTGATCAGTCTTATAATAGCGATCATAGTGATAGGCTTTATCATCACCATACATGAGCTTGGACATTTTTTATTTGCCAAGCTTTTTTCAGTAGGAGTAGTGAGCTTTTCCCTAGGGATGGGCCCCAAGCTCATATCCAAAGTATACGGCAACACCGAATATTCCCTAAGGCTCCTGCCCATAGGCGGTTCCTGCCTTATGGCTGGAGAGGATCTGGATGACAGGCTCTATGAGGACGAGGACGAAGGAAAGCTTTCGTCGGGGATCAAGGATGCGGGGCTTCTGGCTCCTTCTTTAAAGACCGACGGGTCCGAGGCTCTCATCATAGACGGGCGCCGTTACGGCCGCGAGGAACAGTTCGTCTATAAAAAGAGTTGGCAGAGGTTCTTTATAGTAGCCGGAGGTCCGATCTTCAATTTTTTGCTGGCGTTCCTGCTTTCCGTAGTATTCACGGCCTTCATGGGAGCCGACCTTCCGTATGTGGCTTCGATAGAAGAGGATATGCCGGCTTACGAGGCAGGGCTCTCGGTGGGAGACCTGATATGCGATATATCCGCGAACGGGAAGAGCTCCGCTATCTACACAGGGAGAGACCTCTATCTTTTCTTGTATATATATTCCTCGGGATTCGATGAGGATACGGTGATAAGCATAGGATATGAGGATATGGAGAGCGGAGAGAAAAAGACCGCTTCCTTTACGCCGAGGTATGACCCCGAGACGGGGAGCTTTCGTATGGGGCTTGCTTATAATGTGTCTTACTCGCCTCTTTCGGGCATTTTGGAGATCCTCAGCTACAGCTTTTATAATATCAGATATTGTCTGTCGTCGTCGATACGGTCTATAGAGCTCCTCGTAACGGGGGACGTCTCCCGTCAGGATGTCATGGGGCCCGTGCGCATAGTGGCTACATTGGACGAGACCGTGAGCGAGGCCTCGAGCTACGGCATAGGCGCGACCCTGCTTTCGCTCTGCAACATGATGATAGTGATCTCCGTGGCATTAGGCGTATCTAATCTCCTTCCGATACCGGCTCTGGACGGCGGGAGGCTCATATTCATCATCATAGAGCTCCTGACAAGGCGCAGTGTGCCCAAAGAGCTGGAGGCCAAGATACACGCCGCAGGCATGGTGGTGCTGCTTGCGCTCATGGTAGTGATACTTATAAACGATCTCAGCTTTTTGGTGTAGGACGGCGATATGAAAGAGAGGATGCGTACTCATAAGGTACATATAGGCGACAGGACGATAGGTGATGGAGGCCCCATACTCATCCAGTCCATGTGCAATACAAAGACAGAGGACGCGGCGGCTACCGTAGCGCAGATAAAACGCCTTGAGGAGGCGGGCTGTGACATAGTGAGAGTGGCTGTCCCCGGCATGAACGCCGCAAAGGCCATAGCCGAGATCAAAAAGGGCATAACTATCCCCCTTGTCGCGGATATACATTTTGACTATAGGCTCGCTATAGCCGCCGTGGAGCATGGAGCCGACAAGATACGGATAAACCCCGGGAACATAGGTGGCGGGGAAAGGCTGAAAAAGGTAGTAGAGATCTGTAAAGAACGCAAAATACCAATACGGGTAGGGGTAAACTCGGGCTCCCTTGAAAAAGATATACTGGAGGCTCACGGTGGGTATGTGACCGCGGAAGGCCTCGTGCAGTCCGCTCTGAAAAACTGTGAACTTATCGAGGAGATGGGATATGATGACTTGGTCATAAGTATCAAATCCTCAAATGTCCCCATGTGCATAGAGGCTCATGAGCTCATAAAGGATAGGACGGATCATCCGATCCATGTGGGGATCACGGAAGCCGGGACGCTTTTTTCGGGGAGCATAAAGTCCTCGGTAGGGCTCGGTGTGATATTGAACGAGGGTGTGGGCGATACAGTCAGAGTGAGCCTTACGGGAGACGTCTGCGAGGAGGTAAGGACGGCTAAGGAGATCCTTAAGACGCTCGGGCTCAAAAAAGGCGGCATAGAGGTGGTCAGCTGTCCCACCTGCGGAAGGACTCAGATAGATCTGATAGAGCTTGCCGAGAAGCTGAACGATCTAGTCTCACAAAAGCGCTATGAAAAGCTCGATCTCAGGGTGGCCTGTATGGGCTGCGTTGTGAACGGCCCGGGCGAGGCAAGGGAGGCGGAGCTCGGTATCTGCGGCGGGAAGGGCGAAGGACTCATCATAAAGAAGGGACAGATACTAAGGAAGGTACCGGAAGCCGAGCTGCTTTCGGAATTTGAAAAAGAACTCGATATGTATACTTAAGATGACGAGCAAGTTTTTTGAAGTATTCGACAAATTTGATACCGATCCCAGGCTCAGAGAGCTTTTGAGGGATGTGGATATAGTAAAGATAAGCACAGACCCCATGAAAAGCTCTCTTAATATTTTTCTGCAAAACTGCACGGGGATCGGTAAGGACGACCTTACAGAGCTTAGGAATGAGCTTAAGGATCATCTTTTCGGAGAGAAAAATGTCCTTATACGCTTGATGGTAAAAGATAACGAAAACGAAAAGACAAAAGAGGGAGGCTATGGGCTTTCCGATCCCGTATCAGATCCCATATCCGCCCCCGCTCCATCTCGGTCCCCCGAGGCCAAAAAGACCGGAAGGCCGTCTCTAAAACGTCCCGGGCAGAGGGGCTTTTATAAAAACGGCACTAAAAAGTCTGTGAGGACGAAACGCTCAGACGATCCTGATATAATATACGGATATGACATCAGCGGCAACATCACCGATATAGACCAGCTTGACGCGGATATGGGAGAGGTCATCATATCGGGCAGGATATTCTCTAAAAAAGCGATAAAGATGAAAAACGGAAATATATCGATCCGTTTCTGTCTTTACGACGGCACCGATTCGATAAGCTGCTCCGTATTCGTAAATGAGGAGGACGCCGAGGGCTTGGAGGGAGAGCTAAAGGACGGAAAGGACGTCATGCTCCTCGGGAAGGTCATGCCCCCCGATAATTTCAGCTCCGACATCCATATCTCGGGGATCCGAGGCATACGAAAGGCCGAGAGCAGTTTATCTTCAAGGAAGGAGACCTATGAAGGCGAAAAACGATGTGAGCTGGATCTCCATACCAAGATGAGCGATATGGATGGCATAGGTGAGATCAGAAACTATATACGCATGGCCGAAGCCTTCGGCTTCGAGAGCCTTGCCATCACCGATACTAATTCCGTCCAGGCCTTTCCGGAAGCCGCCCACGCCCTTTCAAAAGACAGTAAGCTAAAGCTCATATATGGGTGCGAGTCCTTTTTCTGCGACGATAAAAAGAGAGCGGTAGAGTCTCCGAGAGGGCAGTCTCTTGATGGGCGTTTCATCGTATTCGATATAGAGACGACGGGCTTTTCTATGGAACACTGCCGTATCATAGAGATAGGAGCGGTCAAGATAGAGAACGGCCTCATCGTAGATCGGTTCTCGAGCTTTATAGACCCCGGCTTTCCCATACCGAAGAATATCACCGAGCTTACATCGATCACGGACGAGGATGTGAAGGGGCAGGGGAGCTATAAAGACATACTTCCCAAGTTTTTAGAGTTTTGCGGTAACGCGACCGTGGTAGGGCATAATGCCGCCTTTGATGTAGGCTTCATCAAGCACTACTCAAAGGCCATAGGTTTTGAGTTCGACCCCACCGTAGTAGATACGCTGGGC
This sequence comes from uncultured Lachnospiraceae bacterium, assembly GCA_964592535.1. Classification (GTDB taxonomy): domain Bacteria; phylum Bacillota; class Clostridia; order Lachnospirales; family Lachnospiraceae; genus Avilachnospira. The sequence goes on from CAZQFD010000061.1 coordinate 6,385, forward strand.
CTGTCCTATATGCTCCTAAAGTCACTCTACCGCAATAGGCTTGACACTGTCGCAAAGGAACTCGGCGTGACCTTATCCTCACACCACAGGGCCGTAAATGACGCCGAGGCCACGGCGGGCATATTCCTTCGTTTCTGCGATATGCTGAAAGAACGCGGCATAACTGACCTCGATATGCTCTATGAAGCCGATGAGATCGACGAAGATACGATAAAGAAGCTGCACGGGCAAAATTTCACGATGCTCGCGACCTGCGACCTGGGCCGCACTAATATGTATCGTCTCATCTCGGCCGCGCATATAGACTATTTTCATAACGGGGCGAAACTCCCCAAGTCTCTCCTCGATAAAATGAGAGCAGGACTTTTGATAGGATCGGGAGACGCGGACGGAGAGCTTTATGATATGGTGCTTAGAGGCTTTTCGGACGAAGAGCTCGATGGCGCCGCCGCCTTCAAGCTTCACGATACATTCGGCTTTCCGATCGA
>CAZQFD010000062.1:0-6809 GCA_964592535.1 uncultured Lachnospiraceae bacterium
ATCGAGCCTTACGGCCTTCCTACAGAAGAGGAGCCTTAGCGCGGGTCCACCTTGCTCTATATCACCTTTTCTTTCATATGATATAAGACCTGATATACTGCTATCTGATATAGAAGTATCAAAAGCCTCCGCCCCCGCAGAATTCCCATGCTTATCACAGATGAGGCTGAGCCTCCTATAGACCGTCATAGCCATGGCGACTATCTGTCCGTCTCTTTCTGCTACCGCGATGTCGGCTTCCCTCGCCTCGCCGTCCTTCCCATAGAAGACCTCCGTAAATTCATCATCAGGAAAACAAAGAGAAAAGAGCGGCTTAGTCTTAAGATACTCATTTTTCTTCAAATATCCCGCCATTTTTTAGGTCATTCCATAAAGTCTTTTTGTTTTAGCATGTATTTTCTAGCATAACCTATGGGATGGTAGGAAAGCTTTGCCTTTCTTAGACCCTCAATCCCTGCATCATCCTCGCGGTTCACCAACTTTGCCTCCGGGAACTCGTGTATCAAAAATTCGCGATTTATCAGCTGATAAAGTCCCACGATATTCGGATCAGCTTTTTCTATATCTATTATCGCCATCTCTTCACGCGGATTGTAATTTCCTATAGAGAAAGCCTTAAGCTTTCCGTCTATAAAGATACCGCCTATCTTTACATTATCGAATACACAGCCGTGACTGAGTATATCCTGTACTCCCTTCACCTCCGCGTCAAGCGGATCTGTGGCGTCTATGCTCTGTTCGGCCAAGCCGACTCCCTTTTCTTCGCCTACCTCGTCCTTTTCCTCTTTCCACAAGGCGAGATACTCAAGTATCTCGGATCTGTCGAAGGCATTGAGCGCGCGGTACTCCCAGCGCCCCGCATAAGTCTCCTCAAATTTATGTATATGATTCCTCTTTTTCGCGAGCTTCCTCCCCTTGAGCGTCCTGAGCGACTCCGCATCGTAGAGATAATCTTTAAGATCCTCTTCTTCCCTTATCTCATATCCGTCCAACGCGCCCTCGGCCCGAAGCCTCTCTACCCCGTCCTCATCAGCAAGGGATATGACGAGCGGCTTTTTTAGCACCTCGTTAAAATATCTTTCGAGCAATTTAAAATATCGCGAAAGCATATCTTCCTTACAAAGCGGGAGCGCTGCCGCCGTCACACCGTCCTCACGGTCTGCTATCAAAAAACAGTTTTCATCTACCACACATCTTTTCACATTATAGTATTCACGCCAGATGAAGCTGTCGAGCGGCGCACTGTCGCAGGTCTTATTGGGGCGAAGGAAGAAATACTCACGAAGTCTGTCCACGTCTTCACAGCAAAAGCTTTCAAAGCGAAGCTCCTCAAGTTTAATATCGTCGATCTCCATCTTATCTCCTCGGCATATGATCGTTTTAAGGAAAAGTATACCATCCCCTTCCTGATATGAAAAGATATTTTAACGATATACGGCCGCCGCGAAAGGCCTTTTAAGACCTTCGCGACGGCCGCCTTCTCATATATGGATCTCATACCGCTCCCTCAAAGAGCGGATCCGTTTATCACTTTTTGATATTGAACGCTCCGAATCCGGGATATATGGCTGCTTCTCCGAGTTCTTCCTCGATACGGATGAGCTGGTTATACTTAGCGACACGCTCGGATCTGGAAGGCGCGCCCGTCTTGATCTGGCAGGTATTGAGAGCTACCGCAAGATCCGCGATGGTGACGTCCTCAGTCTCTCCGGAACGGTGTGAGGCGATAGCGGTATACCCTGCCTTATGAGCCATCTTGATAGCCTCAAGGGTCTCTGATACTGAGCCGATCTGGTTCAGCTTTATAAGGATGGAGTTACCGCAGCCAAGAGAGATGCCCTTCTCGAGCCTCTCTGTATTGGTGACGAAGAGGTCGTCTCCGACGAGCTGTACCTTGTCTCCGAGCTCCTTAGTAAGGATCTGCCAGCCTTCCCAGTCCTCCTCATCAAGGCCGTCCTCGATAGAGTAGATGGGATACTTATCGCAGAGCTCTTTCCAGTGCTCTACCAGCTCAGCTGAAGTAAACTTCTTACCGCACTTGGGAAGGATATATTCGCCCTTCTTCTCGCCCTTCCACTCACTGGAAGCCGCGTCCATAGCCAGAACGAAGTCCTTGCCGGGCTCATAGCCTGCCTTCTTTACAGCCTCGAGGATGCACTCGATAGCCTCCTCATCGGAAGCAAGGTCGGGAGCGAAACCACCCTCATCACCTACTGCGGTAGCAAGCCCCTTGCTCTTTAAGAGGGCCTGAAGTGCGTGAAATACCTCCGTGCACCATCTGAGACCTTCCTTGAATGAAGGGGCCCCCACGGGCATTATCATGAACTCCTGAACGTCTACGGTATTAGCTGCGTGAGCTCCGCCGTTCAAGATATTCATCATGGGAACGGGCATGCGATTACCGCTTACTCCACCAAGGAAACGATAAAGAGGGATGTCCAGAGCATCCGCGGCCGCTTTAGCGGTGGCAATGGAGACCGCGAGGATAGCGTTAGCTCCAAGCTTTGACTTATCCTTGGTTCCGTCAGCCGCTATCATGGCTTTATCGACAGCATAAATATCTGAAGCGTCCATGCCTACGAGCACATCGTTGATAACGGTATTTATGTTCTCGACTGCCTTAGATACACCTTTTCCGCCGAAACGGCTCTTATCATCATCGCGAAGCTCCAGAGCCTCGAACTCGCCCGTAGACGCGCCGCTGGGAGCAGCGCCTCTGCCGATAGCTCCGCAGGTAAGATAGACCTCGGCCTCAACAGTAGGATTACCTCTTGAGTCTATGATCTCTCTGCCGATGACCTTCTCTATCTCTAGGTAATTCATAGTAAAACTCCTTTCTTGCCTTTGATAAGGCAAACGAATCTTATTACCTTTTGGGTTATCATCATCGCCTATATAATATCAGTTTCCCTTGAAAAAAACAAGCGGATATAAAGCACCACCAAAGCCTTTACGAGCCGGTGTCAAAAGCTTTCGCCAGGTCCCCCTACCGCACCCCACCGCACAGGCTTTTCAGGCGTTTCGAGCCGTCCTCTCATAAGCCCCTAATATCATATATCATCACTTTTCAAAGAGCATATCGAACTCTTCACCGCTTATCTTTTCCTTTTCCATGAGGAGCTCGCAGCCCGCTTCCAAGATGTCTTTATGCTCGATCACGATGGCTTTCGCCGCTTCATAGCACTCGGTCACTATGGCCTTCACCTCGTCATCTATCTCTGAAAGCTGTTTATCCGAATAGGTCTTATTGCGGGCTATATCATAACCCAAGAACACATCGTCTCCATTTTCCTCATAATTTATCATGCCCACCTTTTCGCTCATGCCGTATTGAGTTATCATGGCGCGGGCTATCTTTGTGACCTGCTTTATATCCTGAGAGGCTCCGGCCGTGATGTCATCGAGCATGAGCTCCTCGGCTATACGGCCTCCCATAGCCGCCATCATCATATGTCTTAACCGTGTACGGGTGATATGCATATCGTCCTTATCGGGAAGGGGCATGGTATAACCCGCGGCTCCGTCTCCTGTAGGTATGATACTGACTATATGCACCGGACCCACGTCCTCAAGCTCATGGAAGAGTATGGCATGTCCTGTCTCATGATATGCCGTGATACGCTTATCCCTTTCCGAGATGACCTTAGAACGTTTCTCAGCGCCTATGCCGTTCTTTATGAAAGCATTTTCTATATCATCGGCGGTGACGGCCTCACGGCCCGCTATCGTGGCCTCTATCGCGGCTTCGTTCAATATATTTTCGAGATCTGCTCCGGTAAAGCCCGCCGTCGTCCTCGCTACCTTCTCGAGATCTACATCCTCCGAAAGGATCTTGTTACGAGCATGGACTTTAAGTATCTCTTCCCGGGCGCGTACATCGGGCTTCGATACCACGACCTTTCGATCAAAGCGCCCGGGCCTCATGATAGCGGGATCCAGTATATCTACCCTGTTCGTGGCCGCCATGACTATGATCCCCTGATTCTGAGCGAAGCCGTCCATCTCCACAAGGAGCTGGTTCAGCGTCTGCTCCCGCTCATCATGCGAGCCTCCGAGGCCCGTGCCTCTACGCCTTGCCACGGCATCTATCTCATCTATGAATACGATACAGGGACTGCTGCGTTTGGCCTCCTCAAAGAGATCTCTGACCCTCGCGGCACCGACGCCCACATACATCTCTACAAAATCCGATCCTGATATACTGTAGAAAGGGACTCCCGCCTCTCCCGCTACGGCCTTCGCGAGCAGGGTCTTGCCCGTGCCCGGAGAGCCGACGAGTATTATCCCTTTAGGTATGCGCGCGCCCATAGCGCTGAATCTCATGGGGTGTTTTAGAAATTCCACGACCTCTTTCAGCTCGTTCTTTTCTTCTTCCATGCCTGCGACATCGGAAAATCTCTGCTTACTGTCAGTGCTAAGCCTGGCGCGGCTCTTTCCGAAGTTTTGAAGTCTGGCGTTCGCCCCACCGCCGCCTCTCGCGCTCATCATCGAAAAAAGCAAGAACACGAGTATGACTATCATGAGGATCTCAGGGATGCTTTCTGTAATAGAGCTCTCCATCATACCCTCGATCGTATAATCGAGGCCTATGGTATCGAGCTCGGCTATGAACTGCCCCGCGTCCTCTACGGTCGCTTTTACCGATGTACCGTCTATAAGCTCTATATGTATGTCGGCGGCCGAGTTTTGCGGGCTCAGCTCTATCTCTATACCATCTATGAGCTCCGGCAGCTCAAGGAGCGAGCCCAGCTCACTCGCTGTAAGCCTCTCTGAAAACACCCTGAAAGGCACAAGCGAGAGCACTATCACTCCCGCCAGCAATATTATCAATACCCAAGGTATCTTTACGTTTTTAGATCTGTTATTCATCGAAGATCACTGCTCCTATATAATCCAAGTTCCTGTATTTCTGGTCGTAGTCGAGTCCGAAGCCGACGACGAATTTATCTTCTATCGAGAACGCGCAATAGTCAGGCTCTATATCCTTTACCCTGCGGCTTGGCTTATCCAGCATCGTACAGAGGTGTATGGAGTTCGGCTTCCTGTTCTCTAAGAGTGCGAGCAGATACTCCATCGTATTGCCCGTGTCCACTATATCCTCTACTATGATGACATCCTTACCTTCTATGGCGTTATCCAGGTCCTTTATGATCTTGACTATGCCGGAGGACACCGTCTCCGAGCCGTAGCTGGACACCGCCATAAAGTCCATAGTCACATCCATTTTTAGATATTTGGAGAGCTCCGTCATGAAAAAGACTCCGCCCTTGATGATACAAATGAGATGTACAGGCTTATCCCCGTAATCCCGATTGATCTCACCGGCCACCCTGCGTATGCCTTCCGCAAGTTCGTCCTTCGTGATAAGTGTCTCGATCCTATACGACATTTCAGTCCTCCTTGGTGATGTAAATGTAAGTCTCGTTCCTTGTGTCTGATACTCTGAGTCCCGCCGGCAGATCCACACTGTGTCCGTTCCCCGCGAACAACGCCTTATCCACAGACTCGAAATGGCGTTCGGTCAGATCCTTCAGAGACACTCCCAGCTTACTTATCCCTTTCATTATAACATACCTTCGTACTATCCGCGGTTTTTCTTTGAGCTTGCGTTTGTCCAATCGCAATATCCCTTCCTCTATCCGAGCCGAATGTTCGAGATGATCTTCCGCGATCTCTGAAAGGAGATCATCGGCCTCTCGACAGAGCAGCCCGAAGCTTATAAGGTGGGGAGACACCCTTTCATTCACCTCTTTGCTAAGGAGCGGCAGGATCTCATTCCTTATTACATTCCTCGTATATTCATTCTCAAGATTGGTGGAATCCGTGACATACGATAGCCCTTTATCTTCTACATATCTAAGGATCTCGGCTTTCGAGAAGGATATGAGCGGCCTTACGATCCTGGGCTCTCCGCCCCTCACCGGACTTATGCCCGCCGCTCCTTTAAGGCCCGTGCCCCTTGAGAGGTTCAGCAATATGGTCTCCGCGCTGTCATCGGCATGATGGGCCGTGGCCACTATACCTCGGCCTTTCGCCCCTCCCAAGACTTCTTTAAACGCCTCATATCGAAGCTTTCGCCCGGCCTCCTCCGTGCTCAGTCCCCCCGTCCTCGCAAGGAGACTGACGTCCTCTTTCTTCGAGACGAAGCTTATGCCTCTTTCTTCACAAAAGCTCCTTGAAAAGATCTCATCTCTATCGCCTTCCTCCCCTCTCAGTCCATGATTTATATGCACGGCCGTAAGGCTCCCAAGCTTCAAGACGCGTCTCAATTCATTCAGACAATAAAGGAGACAGACCGAGTCGGCCCCTCCGGAGAAGCCTACGACCACCTCGTCGCCCGCCTTTAGCATATCGTATTTTCGGATATTTTTTAATAATTCATTCAAAAATCTGTCCATGGTGGTATAATCCAGTAAAAGAACTCATTTCGATCCGGATGATATATCATCATATATCAGATCCTCGTAAAATCCAAGGAGGAATTCATGTCAGATATAGCTTCATATATCGATCACACTATCCTTAAAGCGGACGCCGGCCTTTCGGATATAAAGCGTTATTGCAACGAGGCTAAGGAGCATGGTTTTTACTCCGTATGCGTAAACTCTTGCCACGCTAAGACAGTGCATAAGGAGCTCGCGGGCAGCAAGGTCAAGACCTGCTGCGTGGTAGGCTTCCCTCTGGGAGCGATGTCGAAGGAGGCTAAGGCTTTTGAGGCAGAGACCGCCGTAGCAAATGGGGCTGACGAGATAGATATGGTGATAAATATCGGAGCCTTAAAGGACGGCGACTATGCGTTCGTAAAAGAT
>CAZQFD010000063.1:0-6593 GCA_964592535.1 uncultured Lachnospiraceae bacterium
CGGCCTCATATCTCGGGAGTGGCAATTATATGGAATACGGAGCCGAGGCCATCAGGGCGCAGATAGAAGCGGTATATGACGCAGGCTATGACGAATGGATCTTGTGGGATGCGGCGGTGAGCTATGAATACGAGGCCTTCTTAAGCGAGGAGGAGGCAGAGGCCGAGCGAGAGGCGATAGAGGAGAGGCGTGAGGCTGCCATAGCCGAGGTGGCTGCCCAAGCGGAAACTGAGGCTGAGACTGAGACCTTCCCGGCGGAGCTGCAAAACGCTTTGGATGGGGACGAGCTTTATGAAAGCGACGCGGCCATACTCTTGGAGGACGGCCCTATAGTGATCTATGAAAACGGATCATAAACGCGCCTTTCCTTAAGGTATGTATCTCGAATGCAGAAAGCGAGGCAGAGTTTGGATATAAAGGGCATAGTATTTTTTGACCTGGACGGTACGCTACTTGACAATAAAAAGAACCGTGTGCCGGATTCGGCTCTCTCGGCCCTAAAGAGGCTGAGAGAGGCTTCCTATAAGGTGGTCGTTTCCACCGGCAGAGATATGGACAGCCACTACAGCGTAGGCTGGAGAGATATCGTCAAACCGGACGCGATCATCCACATGAACGGCACAAAGATAAGCGTGGGGGATGAGATCATCTTTGAGCACTTCATGTCATGGGATCTGCTCGAGAGGCTCCATAAATTTTCCGAGGAAAACGGTATATGCTTCGGTACGACGATAGGTGACGCGGATTATTATACGGATTCCGGAAAAAAACGTATATCCGATCTATCTTTTACCAATGCTATCCGCCGTAATTTTCACCCGTTTGAGGAGCTCATATCAAAGAAGATACCGATACACGCGCTTTCTTACGCCGGAGATCTGGACGCGGAAAGAGATTTCATAGAGAGCCGGTTCCCGGAGCTTCAGCTTTTGGGCTTTGATTCGGGCAGAGGCGCTGACGTAGTGGAAAAGGGATATTCGAAGGCCGAGGGCATGAAGCGTATCTGCGGCTATTACGGAGTAGACGAAAAGGACACCTATGCTTTTGGAGATTCGCAAAACGACCTCGCTATCATAGAGGCCGCAGGCGTCGGAGTCGCCATGGGCAATGCAGTACCGGAGCTCAAGGCTGTGGCAGATCATGTGTGCGGCCCGGTATGGGACGACGGCATAGAAAAGGCGCTCCTAAAGCTCGGCATCATACGATAGTCGGAGCAGCCGAAAAGACATCCATATTTATTGAATATAGTTACTTTTCTATCCTCGAAGAGGGACATGAAGGAGGGAGACGATGAAAGCTGAGCTCGTGAAATTGAGAGCCGCCATGGATAGCCATGGGGTGGATGTATATTATATCACCATGGATGACGACCACCAGTCCGAATACACGGACGCGTACTATAATGAGATAGACTTTATCTCCGGCTTTAGCGGTTCCGCGGGAAAGCTCGTCGTGACTGCCGACAGGGCCGGGCTCTGGACTGATGGCAGATATTTCGTACAGGCCGAAGCGGAGCTTAAAGGAAGCGGTATAGAGCTCATGAGGATGGGGGAAAAAGATACTCCTGAGATCCTTACATTCATATGCGAGGCCGTGCCTGAGGGCGGGGTCGTAGGCCTTAACGGAAACTGCGTTTCTTTTACAGAGTCGAAGGAGCTTTCGGAGCGCCTCAGATCAAAGGGAGCCGAGCTCTCGATAGACATGGATCTCCCCGCAAAGTTTTGGATGGATCGCCCCAAAAAGACAGTCAGCAAATGCTTTATATTGGACGAGCGATATACAGGCTCCTCGGCGGCTGAAAAACTTAAGCTGCTTAAGGAAAAGCTTGACGACAAAGGCGCCAAGGCTCATATCATAAGCACTCTTGACGATATAGCGTGGCTCCTTGATCTAAGGGCCTTTGATGTGCCGAACGATCCTGTATTCAGCTCCTTTTTCATCATCGACGGAGAGAGTTCCTCGCTCTATATGGACGAGGGACATCTTACAGACGAAGTCAGCGCTTATCTTAAGGAGCTCGGGATAGAGGTATATCCTGAGGAGTGTTTTTATGAAGCTGTAAAAGCGATCAAGTCCGACTCGGTGCTCATAGAGAGCGCGAAGATAAATACCGCCATAGGACGTTCGCTTCCGAAAGAGATAAGGATCGTAGACGATGTGCTCCCTACCACGCTCATGAAGTGCATGAAAAATCCTACCGAGATGGCCAATATACGCGTTGCCCAGCTAAAGGATGGCATAGCTATGACGAGGTTCATGCGCTATTTTAAGAGCCATGTGGGAAAGGGAGAGCTCACCGAATGTGCTCTTGTGGATAAGGCGCTTGAGCTTAGGAAGGAGCAGGAAGGCTTCATAGAGGAGAGCTTCGGCACCATCTCGGCCTATGGGCCTAACGCGGCGATGTGCCATTATCAACCCGATAGGAGGAGAGATGTAAAGGTAGCCCCGCACGGTCTCTATCTCATAGATTCGGGCGGGCAGTATTTCGAGGGCACGACGGACATCACCCGCACCTTTGCCTGCGGAGAGACTACGCGGGAGGAAAAGACCTCTTACACGCTCTCGGTCATAGCTAACCTGAGACTGTCGGACGCCAGATTCAAGGAAGGCACCACCGGGCTCACGCTCGATCATATAGCGAGGGAGCCGTTTTGGAGGCGGAGCCTCGATTATGACCACGGGACAGGCCATGGAGTCGGCTGTCTGCTCAATGTACACGAACGACCGGTACGCATACGATACAGAGTCTCGGATGAGCTGGAGGATGGGTTCGGCTTTTCGGAGGGAGTATATGTCTCCTGCGAGCCTGGTATATATATAGAGGGGAGCCATGGAGTCCGCACCGAGAACCTGCTCCTATGTGTGAACGACTATGAGAATGAGTTCGGACAGTTTTGCCGTTTCGAGATCTGCACGCTGTGTCCTATGGATAAGGATCCCTTAGACCTTAGCCTGATGGAAGAAAGGGACATAGAGCTTTTCAATGCATATCATGCCTTAGTATATTCGAGATTGAGAGAGCATCTTGACGAAGAAGAGCAGGAGTGGCTTGCGAAGGCCTGTGCTCCGCTGGTAAAAATGTAAAAGATCGCTTACATTTTTACCGAGACATCGATCAAAAACATCCGGAAGGGAAGCTAAAGAAAACCAAAAAAGAGCGAGAAGGCGTAACATATCCTTCCCGCTCTTTTTTTGTATATTATTATCCCAGTATCATAGGCCCGATGAAGGAGTACGCGATTATGAATATCCAGGCAAAGGCTACGCTTATCCAGCAGGCCTGCAGGGCCTCCTTCGTGTTCGTGCACTGCGCCGTACCGAGCTGTCCGGCAAAGTTCGTGGTGGGATAGATCGAACCTGTGAGCCTTGTCGCCGCGAGGATCGAGACAGCGAAGCATCCCATCGGGAGGCCTATCGATACGGCGAGACCTCCGAACATCTCCGAGATGATCTGGATCTCGGCTACCGCCGCAGCTTCTATACCGAAGCCGCCGACTACCGCAGCTACTAACATCACCGCCGATGCGCTGTTGCCGGCGAGACCGCCCAGGAGATCTGAGAGGGCGTCAAAGCCGCCTCCCAGGGATACCATATTGAGCAGTACGTCTATGCTCACGAAGATGAGAAACATATTGGCTTGGGACGCGACGCCCTTAGTGATACAGTCTACAGCCTTGTCTATCTCGATACCTGCAAACAGGGCCACGACTACCGCGAGCACGATCATCACCATCAGCGCGTAGTTCGTGCCCTGTCCGGTCGCGATACCGTAGCCGACCAAGAGGAGGAAGGCTACAAGGAATGCGATCGTAGTGATCCTCTCCCTATTTGTGATGACTATCTGATCGAGTTGCTGTATATCGCCCGTGAGCTCATAGCTCTCTTTTCCTTCGGTGCGTCTTTGAGCCCTTTCGGCTCCTACCCACGCGCCTAAGAGCCAAACTATCGCGAAGGGTATGGCGGCCTGAAGCATGAGCTGTGAATATGAAAGTCCGGTGACCTCCATCGTTATCAAAGTAACACCAGTGAGAGGACCGAGGATCAGGCCTATTTCCCCTGCGACTTTAAAAAGCGTAGCCACCACGGTAGGCGTTATGCCCAAAGATGCCATGATGGGCAGCATGATAGGTGCGATCACGGCGTTACCGCCTCCCAGAGTCCCCAGAAGGCCGCATACGATGATTGAGGTCACTACCAACGCTATCTTTCCCTTAGTACGGGTGTTGACGCCGATACGCTTTACTATCCAGTAGACCAGAGTATGGGTCACGCCTGCCTCGCTCATGAGCACCCCGAGTCCCGCGCCCATCATTATGATGAGTCCGATGAGAGCGGTGGAAGAGCCAAGAGAGGACGCGAACGCGCTCGCGAGCATACCGAGATCCTGCCCCATCAGCAGGGCTCCCACGAATATGCCTACCATTATGCCGGAGATATTGCTCTTACCGATGAAGATCAGCACGATCATCACGATAAGCGGGATCAATGCCAATAAAGACGGGGCTGAGATGATAGACCAATTTCCTAATTCCATATAGTTGTCTCCCTTCTATGCTATAATGCTCTCTTTAAATATATGTTTATCACACATGACTCTTTAACAGTACGCCGCCGGTCTTTGAGCCTGTATACACGCCGTCTCGGATAGCTATCTCGCCTCCTACGATCACATGTTTTATGCCGGCGGGCTTTTTTACGGAATCGGTGAAGTCAGAGAGATCTTGTACACCTTCGGGGTCAAAGACCGTTATGTCGGCGGCTGTGCCTTCCGAAAGCACTCCGCGATCCTTAAGGCCCAAGATCTTCGCCGGAAGAGCGGTGAGCTTATAGACCGCGTCCTCAAGCGGCATGAGATCGTGTTCTCGCGCAAGGCGCAGGAAACGGGGGAAGGTGCCGAAGCTGCGGGGATGAGGCTCGGTGTTCGTTATGCTCCTGTCATAGCTGAATCCGTAGCCATCGCTCCCTATCGCGATATTCATATCCTTCATTATGCGGAGCATATCTGCCTCGTCTATGCAGAAATATATGCAGGCCACAGAGGCGTTGCACTGAGACAGTACATAGATCACGGTGTCTACGGGATCCATATGAAGCTCCTTAGAGATCTCGGCCACGGTCTTTCCTTCCCATTCGGCATGATGACCGTGTGTGCTGGATACCATCACCTTCGAAGGGCCTCCGCGGCGTTCCATCTCCGCAAGCGTCTCGTCCTTGAGAGAACGATCCGGATCTGTGAGCCTTCCAATCAGGGCGGATACACCGCCGTCATGCGCCCAATGAGGGAGGAGAGCGGTCATCGAAGTGGAAGTGGCCGTATACGGATATTGGTCGCAGGTTATATCAAGTCCCTCTTTCCTTGCGGCCTCGATCTTAGCCAAAAGCTCCTCGGAGCGGCCCCATTGAGCCTTGCCCATAAGCTTAAGATGTGAGATCTGAAGATGTGCTCCGGAGCGACGCGTGATGTCGATCATCTCGTCCACGGCCTCAAAGACCTTAGGCCCTTCATTTCGCATATGGACGGTGAGGAGGGCGTCATATTCGCGAAGCACCTTCGCGAGCTCCACCAGCTCATCGGTCTTGCAAAAGGCGCTGGGAGGGTAGATAAGCCCGAGCGACATACCGAACGCGCCTGCCTGAAGCTCCTTGGCGAGACGATCCTTAAGTGCCTCCATCTCCTCGGGGCTCGGATCGCAGTCGTCAAAGCCCATAACGGCGCCTCTCAGAGTGCCATGACCTACCAGCAGGCCGTAGTTAGAGGAACAGCCGTGCTCCTTCACCGCGCGAGCATAGTCGGAAAGACTGTATATACCGTCCAATGTAAGGTCTCCCGCGGGCAGCTCAAGCTCGCTGAAAAAGTATTCTTCGACGGCCTTCTGTCGCTCGGGACTGCTCGGGAGTATAGATATGCCGCAATTACCTACGATCTCCGTGGTCACGCCCTGATAGAGCTTGCTCTCGGGCTCATAGTCCACAAGAGGGCAGGCGTCGGAATGACTGTGTATATCTATAAACCCCGCCGAAACGGCCAGCCCCGATACATCTAAGATCTCCTTCGCATCTGTCTCGTCCGCTTTTGAGATCCCAACTATCTTTCCGTCTTTGATACATAGATCGGCTTTATAGGGCTTTGTCCTCGTCCCGTCGACTATCAGGCCGTTCTTCAATATAAGGTCGTACATAGCTCACCTCCTAAGGATCTACCGAAATATCGATAAAAATAAAAAACACACCAGATCTTTCTCCTCGCCCTTGAGAAGACCGGTGCTATATTATATAAAGACGTCTATGAAAATGAAAAAATTGTCTTGAGCCATAAACGTCTGTCGTTCATTTAGCTTAACGACTGAAAAATATGCCGTATTTATATCATAGTTTTCATAAAAAGTCAATGACCGCAGGGCTATGCGATAGAGCCACACGTGAGGTTCTGTGATAGGTCAACTTATCGTCGGTTAAGAAATGGCAGGAACGTTCCTCTGATATAAAAACGCCTCATGCCACGATCCCCCTTATGACCCTTAGCATATCTGAAGCTGTCTGCAGATCCTTATAATGAGGGCTCATGGCATAAAAGATGTCATAGTAGAGCGGAG
>CAZQFD010000064.1:0-1110 GCA_964592535.1 uncultured Lachnospiraceae bacterium
CCCTTAGCCTAACAATAAACGAGACGGAGACCATGATCTCCGTCTCATCACTTTTTTCGATCATTCGTTTAATGATAGCTTATCGATCTTTTTCATTTCATCCTCGGTCAGTATGATCTCCGATGCCTTCATGTTTTCCTCAAGCCGTTCCCGTTTCTTCATACCCGGAATGGGCACTATGTAGGGCTTACGGTTCAGGATCCAAGCCAGAGCAAGCTGGACAGGAGTGGCGTCCTTTTCAGCACCCAACTTGCGGAGATAGTCCAATAAGGACGCATAACGATCGAGATTTTCATCATTTATCGAATTCCCCCTCCAATCATCCGCTGCAAAGACAGCGCCTTTTTGGAAGGTAGCAGTCAGCAGCCCTTTGAACAGCGGCCCGTGAGCCACCCAGCCGATCTCGTTTTCCTCCAAGAAGGGGATCAGTTTTTCGTGTTTTCGCTCGATCACATTGTAGATATTCTCCACGACCGTGATGGGGCACACGGCGTTTGCCCTTCTAAGATAATCCTCGTCCGCCTCTGACACTCCCCAGTAAAGCACCTTACCTTCCCGTATCAGTTCCGCCATAGTCTCTGCAGCTTCCTCCGGGGCTGTTTTCGGGTCGATCCTTGCCTGCAAGTAAAAATCGATGTAGTCAGTGCGAAGTCGTTGAAGAGACTCTTCCACACATCTTCTCACTGTCTCCCGGCTGAAATCGTATATCAGAGGCGGTCTGTTCGAATCAACGGCGTAATCGAAGGAAACGCCGCATTTAGAGGAAATGACCACCTGGTGTCGAACATCCTCCAAGGCTTTCCCTAGAATCTTTTCATTGTGATGGGGGTCCACCACATTTCCGTAATTCCAGCCGGTGTTAAAGAACTTATACCCAAGCTCTACCGCCTCACGGATCACCTTCGCGGCGGTGTCTATATCCGTCAATGCGCCTTCCGCATGAGAAAATCCCATACATCCCATGCCGATAGCTGATACTTCTACGTTTCCCAATCTTCTCGTCTTCATGTAGATGTTCTCCTTTTTAAACGATAGACTATTTCAAAAACAATATATCTCCTCACAAGGCGGAGTGATATCTTCATCCCGTTGTTTAACAAAACATATTCC
>CAZQFD010000064.1:1120-6574 GCA_964592535.1 uncultured Lachnospiraceae bacterium
AAACGATATATCCCCTCACAGGGCGTGGTGATATCTTTACCTGTCATGTAAATGGATCTCAATCATGGATCTTTGTCTCGTTTATCACGGCCGCGGCCTGAGCGGAGCGTCTGTCGATCCCAAGCCGGCCGTTCCTATCCAAAGCATTGATCCGCCCCATCTCCTCATCTGTAAGAGAAAAATCCCATACGGAAAAGTTTTCAGCAATGCGATCCGGGTGGACGGATTTTGGAATCGTGAGGATCTGATTCTGAAAATGCCAGCGCAATATGATCTGCGCTGATGTTTTTTTATGTACCTTGGCAATCTCAGAGATCACCTCATCCTCCAAGATCCCTTGCTGACCTTTTCCAATCGGCGCCCATGCCTGTACCGCCACATTATATTCCCGGGCAGTTGCGACGAACTCTTTTTCTTGGAAGTAAGGGTGCAATTCGATTTGATCCACCATCGGTGGAATATTACTGTTTAAGATCAGATCCACTAAACGGTCAGACTCAAAGTTGCATACACCGAGCGCCCGGATCCTACCTTCCTGATATAGTTCCTCCATAGCTCGCCATGCGCCATAGTAATCGCCAAAGGGCTGATGCAGCATATACATATCAACTTGATCCAGTCCAAGACGTTCCAGTGAAGCGTAAAATGCCTGCTTTGTTGCTTCGTATCCTGCATCCTGTACCCATAGCTTCGTGGAAATGAAAACATCTTCTCTGGGAACGCCCGAATCTTTCAACGCCGCGCCGACAGCTTCCTCATTTCCGTAGGCCGAGGCTGTGTCGATCCCTCTGTATCCGATCTGTAGGGCAGTATACACGGCATTCCGGCATTCATCCGGATCTGTCATCTGAAATACGCCAAGTCCCAGAGCCGGCATTTCCACACCGTTTGATAAAATGAATGCTTTATTGCTCATCATTTTTTTGCGCCTCTCTCTCTTTTGCCACTCGGATCAGAAGAGAAGTGAAATCCGCCTCATGATGATGTGCAAGCAGGTTTTTATTTTCATCCAAGGCGTTGATCTTCTTGTGATCTTCTTTGCTGAGTGAAAAATCAAAAATATCGATATTCTCCTGCATCCGCTCTTTATGGACAGATTTCGGGATGACTACCACTTGGTCTTCGATCAGATAGCGCAGCGCCACCTGTGCCGGAGACTTTCCATATTTTTCTCCGATCTGCATAAGAGTCGGATGAGTAAACAGATCATTTTTTCCCTCTGCCAAAGGTCCCCATGCCTCAGGCTGCGTACCGAAGTTGCTCATCAGCTTGCGTTCCTCTTTCCTTGCCTGGAATATATGGGTCTCAAGCTGGTTCACTGCAGGAATGATATCAACAAAATTACAGAGGTCGATATAACGATCCGCATAAAAATTAGATACACCTATCGCTTTGACAAGGCCTTCGCGATATGCCTCTTCCATTTCGCGATATGCTGCATAATAATCATTGTAGGGATGATGGATCAGCACAAGATCCAAATAGTCCGTCTGCAAAAGCTTTAGAGACTCTTCCAGAGATCTTCTTGCTTTTCCAACCTCTGCATTGGTGATCCAGATCTTCGTTGTGATAAAGAATCCTTCTCTCGGCAGCCCGCTGGCTTTTACTGCTTTCCCAACTGCCGCCTCGTTCCCATACGCCTGTGCGGTATCCAGGAGACGATAGCCAACCGAGATCGCATCGCTAACACTCTTCTCACATACCTCCGGGTCTCGGATCTGAAAGGTCCCAAATCCAAGCATAGGCATCTTTATACCGTTGTTTAACAAAACATATTCCATATCGGAGCCTCCTTTCTATTCATATATATCGACCTCGGGATATGTTCATCCGTAAATACCGTCGTGGGCTCAAGCTTCTCTTTGAGACCATATCCTGCCCGCTGAGCTATCCGGCCTGTTTTATACACGATCACAGCTCAGGGACTTTTTGGGAAGTTCCTGTTTATACTATTTCCGCAGATGTCATATGTACGATCGCATGATCGTATCGGGATAGCCTTTGCCTTCGGAAATATCAAAAGCCACAATGGTCTTTGCATTAAAAATAAGTGTAGCGGGAATCACCATTCCCGACTACACTCATATTATAGGAGTCACTAGGTTCTATGTCTAATGCTTGCTTTTTATATGATCAAATGCTTTTTAAGCATGGATCTGGCATGAGTCGGTCCTGTCTCGGGGCTTCCGAAGCTTCCGACCCTCACAGATTTAGATGGATCTTCTTTTTTCTCTTTCCATCGATCACTTGGAAAGCAGGTTTTCTTTCACATGCTCGATAAATTTTTCTGCAGCCGCTCCGAAGGGTTGTTTTCGTTTCCACGCAATCACACTTTTAGCCGTTAAATTTGGAGAAAGCGGACGATATGTTATCTTTTCGGGATCCCAGAAAGAGATGGAGCCTTTCACGATGATAGAATATGCCAGTCCGTGATACACCAAGATCGAGCTATTAGATGTAAGATTCGAGGTGACTATTACATTCAACTTTTCAAACTCATCTCCAAACCAACGGGCCAACACGCTTTGAACATCCGTTCGGTTTGGTAAGATCAGCGGAAGTCCTATTAAATCTTTTGGCGAGACCGCATCCAATTTTGCCAAAGGTGAATCTGGGGGCATAGCGACGACCCATTGCTCTCTGCGTTTGAGGTCTATATGATCATACTTTTCCTTACCGATCGGTTCCAAAAGCAGACCAAGGTCTGTTACGCCTCTATCCATCCTCTCCTTTACATGATCTGCAGTGGCAGTATACAGTTCAAATGTGACAGCCGGATAGCGTTCATGGAAGCTGCGGATCAGATCCGGCATGACCTGCATAGCGGCAAGATCTCCGCAGCCAAGAGATACTATCCCTACGACGATCTCGTCCTGTTCTGACAACTCACGCTCAGTCTTATCCACGAGTTCTATGATCTCTTCCGCGCGGCGGCGAAGCAACATTCCTTCATTCGTCAAAACGATCTTCCTCGTTCCACGGTCGAACAGTCTGACTCCCATTTCCTTTTCCATCTGGGCTATCTGACGGCTTAAGGTAGGTTGTGTGATATGTAATACCTCCGCAGCTTTAGTAATGCTTTCTTCGCGTACTACAGCCAAAAAATATCGCAGTACTCGGATCTCCACTGTTTTACCTCCCCGAGAAGTTGTTTGTATACGCAATTTATAAAGCGGCCTACCGAAGCCTCCTACAGCTCATGCAGCAGCTTATAGGCTTCGCGTTTCGGGATGCCGCGTTCTTTCGCGGCGAGCTTTAAGGCTTCTTTTTCATCATAGCCGAGGTCGGTGAAGCGGCGCACATGATCCTTTATAGGGATCTCGGCAAATGCCTCCTGGCTAGAAAGCTCGGCCTCACGCTCGGGCCTTCCCTCGATGACGAGCACATATTCCCCTTTCGGCTCGATAATGAGCGCTTCGGAGAGCGTAGTCCTAACAACTTCCTCATGTAGCTTCGTCATCTCTCGGCAAAGTAAGAGCTTTCGATCTGCTCCCAGCGCCTTGCACAGCTCTTTCAGCGTGTCCTTAAGATGGTGCGGGGCCTCGTAGAGCACCATGGTCGCTGTCTCCTCAGAGAGCCTCGCGAGCGCTCTGCTCCGCTCCTTTTTCCTCTTTTTACTCGGAAGGAAACCGATAAAGAGGAAGCTCCCCGTAGAGACGCCTGAGATGCTGAGCGCGTTTATCACGGCCGAAGCCCCCGGTACGCCTGTCACCTCCAAGCCTTCCTCTCGACACCTCTTTACCAATACCTCCCCGGGATCCGAGATACAAGGAGTCCCCGCGTCAGTGATGAGAGCTATATCCTTCCCGTCTCTCATAAGGAGCAAAAGCTCCTCGGCTTTTTCGTATTTATTGTGCTCGTGGTAGCTCGTCATGGGCGTCTTTATCTCGAAATGATTTAAGAGCTTTATCGAGTTTCTCGTATCCTCCGCCGCTATAAGAGATACTGACTTTAATGTCTCCACGCCTCTAAAAGTCATATCGCCGAGATTCCCTATAGGCGTTGCCACTATATAAAGCTTTCCGAAGCCCTTCGTCTCCACTTTTTGTCCTTTATCCTCTAAAATATAAGACTGCCGCGGGCTTCTGAGAGAGATCCGAAGCGTTTACCCGCGGCAGGCATTGGTGATATGTCTTTACATATTCATGGATCTTTCGTGAGAGCTTATCACCGCGTCCGTGAACGCGCCTCTTACAGCTCTCTCCTCCAGCACCCGCACTCCCTGTATGGTCGTGCCGCCCGGTGAAGTCACCATGTCTTTCAGCACCCCCGGATGGCTGCCGGTGCTCAGAGCCAGTTTGCCTGTACCGGCGAGCGCCGCCGCGGCGAACCTATAAGCCATGTCTCTTGGCATACCCTCGGCTACCGCCCCGTCCGCCATACCTTCCATCACGAGGCAGAGCCAAGCTATGGAAGCTCCGCCTATTTGCCCCGCGACGTCTATGAGACGTTCAGGCATAACTATGGCTTCTCCGAAGCTCTCTATCAGCTCCGTGACCTTGGCGGCAAGAGCTTTATTTTCAGGCTTAGACATCTCCGTCCCGAAGGACTCGGCCGTGCAGCCTTCTCCTACGAGCGCGGGGGTGTTCGGCATTACCCTGACTATCTTTTTATCCTTTCCGAGCTGTTCCTCTAAGAAAGAAAGGCTCTTGCCCGCGGCTACGGAGACTACCACTGTCTCCTCCGCTATAAGATCCTTCACTTCCTTTATGACCTCTTCCATAAATATAGGCTTCACACAAATGAAAAGGAAGTCCGCACCGCTCGCCGTAAGCTCCCGATTATCGGTAAAGGTATTTATGCCATAGCTCGCCTTAAGCTTTTCGAGCTTCCCTTCCGAGGGATCGGAAGCATAGATAGAACTTCCTTTTATAAGGCCCTTTCCGGCTATGCCGTCGATGATGGCCGTGGCCATGTTGCCCGCTCCGATAAATGCCGCTTTTCTGTCTTTTAACATATCAACCCTCTTTTATTCCGAATTTGTATGTGGTGAGGAAATATTTTACTTCGTTCGCGAATATGACCGGCTGCTCCCATTCTCCCACGTTTATGGCATTGGGATAAAACTGTGTCTCAAGGGCGAAGCCCGCGTGGGCCTTATAACGCGCTCCGTCCTTAGCCTCTATCCCCTCGCGCATGGAGTTCGCCGTATAAGGCTGTATACCGGGCATACCGGTATACAGCTTTATACCTGCAGCTCTCGGGGTCTCTCGCCGAGGCCGCGAGCTTCATCCTGCCAAAGCGATCGTTAAGGCAGAAGTTGTGATCGTAGCCGTTGCCTGCATTCTTTAGCTGCTGGTTCGGGAGGTCTATGTCCCTTCCGATGGGCTTCGGGCTTCGGAAGTCAAAGGGCGTATTTTTGACAGGCATGACCCTACCCGTCGTAAGCCCGTGCTCATCCGACTCACAATATTCCGACGCGTCTATCCAAAGCTCCTGTTTCATCACGTCGCC
>CAZQFD010000065.1:0-6552 GCA_964592535.1 uncultured Lachnospiraceae bacterium
AGCGAAGGTCGCGGGCCAGTGTCGCGGGGTCGCAGGAGACATAGACTATGCGCTTAGGCGACATCTTTACCATCGTCTCAAGGCAACGTTCGTCACAGCCTTTTCTGGGTGGATCTATTACTATGACATCTGGGGACGTGCTGTTTTCTCCACCGTGTTTTTCATATTGGGCCGGCAGTACATCCTCCACTCTGCCCACGAAAAACTCAACGTTTTTGACACCGTTTAGTGCGGCGTTTTTTCTCGCGTTCCGTACGGCCTCCGGTACTACCTCTATGCCGTAGACCTTCCCCGCGCGTTTTGCCATGAAAAGCGATATGGTGCCTATGCCGCAATATAGATCCCATACGATCTCATTGCCGTTAAGCCCCGCTGCGTTGAGCACTTCGGCATAGAGCTTCTCCGTCTGTTCCGGATCGACCTGATAAAAGGAGAGCGGCGAGATCTGAAAGCGTATACCGGATTTTGACCCGTCCCTTCCTTCGCCATCGTTCAGGTAGAGCACATCCTCGATGTAGTCGTTTCCGTATATCGTCCTGAAGCCATCTCCCAATATGACATTGGTATTTTTTTTATTGACGGAAAAACTCAGGCTCTCAAGGTCTTTCCCCTCTCCTCGTAGCTCGTTTAGGAGGCGATCCGTAAGCTCTCCGGGATGTGGGAGCTCGTCCGCATTTACAGATAAACATATAAGTGTCCCGCCTTTTTGGGAGTTCCTTATGAGCACGTGGCGCACGATACCGCTCAAGGTCCGTTCGTCATACGGCTCTATATGAAAGTCTCTCATCCAATCCAGTATCGTGCGCAGGATGATCCTATCTTCTTTCGCGCCTAAGCGGCAGTCCTCGCAGCGCACTATGGAATGTGTCCTTCCTGCGTAGAATCCCGCTATCAGGTCTCCGTTTTTGTCTTTGCCTATCGGATATTGGGCTTTGTTTCGATAGCGGAACGGTCGGTCTGCTGCCATTATGGGCTTCATGACACTGTTTATAAGCTCCTCGGAAAAGCCCCCGATCCGCCGCAGACTGTTTCGCACCTTCCTTTCCTTCAGGTGAAGCTGTGCCTCATAGCTCATCTCCTGAAGCTGGCACCCTCCGCAGCGTCTCGCTATAGGGCATCTTGCCTCCACCCTGTCCTCAGACGGCTCGACTACGCTTATGACCCTCGCGTAGCCATAATTTTTCTTTAGTTTCGTCACTCCGCAAAGGACAGTATCTCCGATGATACTGTCCTTTACGAAAAACGTGAACCCTTTATGCTTTCCAACTCCCAGACCTTCGTCTGTCATGTCGGTGATCTTAAGCTCAAACTCGTCATTTTTATCTATATCCATAGTTATGACCTCCGGCCTTTCGTTCGTTCTTTTCTTGATCATATATATCCCTACCGGCAAAAGGCCGTACACTAAAAGGCCGAATATGACCGCAGATCGCGACCTCGCCTTTTTTATCTGCTCCCTACTGTGATGTCGAAGCTAAGCTCACTGTATTCATTATTCGAGGAGCTCCTCATCACGGTGACAGTCACGGCCTGCCTGCTCCGCAAAGCTCTTACGGCGTTTTGATACGCGGTCACGTCCGAGATAGTCGTGTCCCCTACTCCCGTCACTATGTCTCCGCTCTTTATGCCCGCCTCATAGGCCGGGCTCGAGGTGAGCACCTCGGTCACATAATAGCCTCTCGGCACGCCCTCATAGCTCATATCGAAATTCACGCTCGAACCTATGAGTCCGATATAGGGAGCGGTATCTCCCTTTTTAAGACTGTTGATGATATTATTCAGGTAGGAGATACTCACTATACAGCTCACACCGCTCTCGGTATCGGAGGATGCGTCCCCTACTATGCCTATGAGCTCTCCGTCTATATCCAGCACAAAGGTGCCGCCCTCGGGATCCGATCCCAGAGCGGAATAGAATACTTCCTGCTTTCCGTCCACAGTATCCTCCTGAGACGCCGCTCCGCCGATCACGCCCACATCGAAGGTATCTGAGATCCCGAGCGGCGCTCCTACAGCTACGATGAAACTGCCCGCTCGCAAGGACGCCGTGCTGCCTATCGGCACCGCCGAAAGTTTCGACAAAAATTCCGTTCCGAGGCCTTCCTTAGATACAGCTATGACCGAGAGAGCATCGGTCTCCGAGATCTGTTTCAGCACCGCATCGGTCTCCGTGCCGTCGTCAAAAGTCACTCTCATGTGGTCTCCGCTCTTAGCCGCCGAGGCGGTCGTGAGTATGAGTATCTCCGTATCGCTGTCATCTATCACCACGCCCGAAAAGGTCGCCGCCGATTCTACAGTATCATCAAAAAGTGTAGTATTAGTCGAGACAGCATGTACATCAACTACATATGAGCTTACCTTCTCGCAAAGCTCCTCTATAAGTCCGGCCATCGCCTTTAAGTCTCTGTCCGTATATTCTATAGCCTTCAGCTGCTCCGAGACCGCTTCATCGATCTCCATCAGCATTTCTTCGCTCGTAAGTGTCGCGGGCGATCCCTCTTCTACGCTTTCCGAGATCTCAGACAGCGCTGCTTCCTGTTCTATCCCATCCGTCTCCTCTGAATAGTCGCCGTCGTCCTCCTCATAGCTTAGGGGCTCCTCTTCATCGTATGACCTTGCGGTCTCGGTGCTTATCAGGCTCTCACCTATCCCTTCTATCAGGAAAAAGCCCATCCCCGCGGCCACACCGAAGCCCGCCCCACAAAGTATCGCCACTACTATCCTTTTTACGGCGACCTTTAGGTTCAATTCACGTCCTATTATCTTTTCTTTTATGAAATCCTTTCCTCCGCCCGCCATTTTTAAGTCCTTTCAATAACCAAACTCTGACTACTGCGCCGTGACGCGTTCTGTCCTTGCGGATCTCCTTATATTTACTTTATAATAATACATAAAAGTAAACAAGATATTTCAAGTTTTTTATTTTAACGGATCCGGGTAATGCTATGTTCAGATCGCTTTATTCAAAACTCGTCTTGGGCTATATATTCGTAGGACTGGTAGGTTTTCTGTTCGTCTCCTTTTTTTCTAACTCCATGACCTATGACTATCTCGTGGAGGAACGCTCGCGTTCCCTATATGACGAAGCTCAGCTTATGGCCAATACATATTCGAGCAGTATCATCTATGATGAGAGCCTCGATTCCGTGGCCTCACAGCTCGATCTGGTGAGCGTGTTCACCAATTCCTATATCTGGCTTACGGACGATGGAGGTGCAGTGCTCTATGCCACAGGCGGTATCACCGTTGATGAGGACACTACTATACCCTATTTCGATCCAGGCTCCGACAGCAGCAGCTATTCCATCGGGAAGTTCTACGGTATGTTCAGCTTTGACGTACTGACCGTGACCGCTCCGATAAATCTCAATTACAATACGATAGGCTATGTGATCATCCACTATCCTCTGGAGAATGTCACCGCCTCCTCGTCCTCCTTTTTGAATATCGCCTATATCTCAGCGCTCATCATCTTCGCGCTCTCCTTCGTCATACTTATCATATTTACATTTACGGTATATCTCCCCCTTCGGGAGATAACAAAGGGTGCTTCCGAGTACGCCGTGGGACATTTCGACTACAAGATTGCACTCGCGCATAAAAATGACGAGATAGGCTATCTTGCCGATACCCTAGACTATATGTCGGGAGAGCTCGGGAGGCAGGAAGAGAGTCAGCGCAGGTTCATAGCGAATGTCTCCCACGATTTCCGTTCGCCTCTCACCTCTATAAAAGGCTATCTGGAGGCCATATTGGACGGCACCATACCGAAGGAGCTATCCGAAAAATATATAAAGCGGGTGATCTCCGAGACAGAAAGGCTCAATATACTCACAGAAGGTATGCTCTCACTCAATTCTCTCAGCACTAAGAATACGCTCGAGAGGTCTAATTTCGATATCAACGCCACGATAAAGGAGGTCTGTGCCTCAAATGAGAATATATGCAGCGGCAAAAATATCAGCTTCGAGCTGATATTCGAGGATGAGACCGAGCTCGTTTACGCGGATCACGGAAAGATACAACAGGTGCTCTATAATCTCGTAGATAACGCCATAAAATTCAGCGATCCCGGCTCGACCATATACATATCCACGAAAGCCAGACAGCGTAAGATCTTCGTGTCTGTAAGAGACACGGGCTGCGGCATACCGAAGGATTCTATAAAGAAGATATGGGAAAGATTTTATAAGACAGACAGCTCCAGGGGAAAGGATCGAAGCGGTACCGGTCTCGGGCTTTCGATAGTAAAAGAGATAATACAGGCGCACGGGGAGAATATAGACGTGGTCTCCACCGAAAAGGTCGGCAGCGAATTTACCTTTTCTCTGCCCATGACCGGGACGCAGGACTAAAATACCCTTCGCCACTCGGCGCCGAGATCCGGATCGTTGACTTTTTCAAAAGGAAAGCTCCTTCCATCCAAGATCCGGTCTCTAAAAAACTTTTACGGGCAGAGCTTTCTTAGGCTTTGCAGATGGCAGTCTTAAAACATCATTTTAGCCGCGCCGTAGATCCCCGCATCATTTCCGAGCATGGCCAAAGCCACATCATATCTATCCGTATCTACTATAGTACAGTATCTTTTAAGGGCGTTTCGTATCATATCCGTAAGGAAGGGACCGGCCTTTGAGACTCCTCCGCCTATGACAAAGACTTGTGGGTCCGCTATCATGGATACGAAGCTCAGTCCCTGCGCGAGCTTATCCATGGAGTACGAGAGCGACTTAAGAGCTATCTCGTCGCCTTCCTTCGCTAGGTCGCAGACGTCCTTTGCACTTATGTTCCCGATAGAACGAAGACCGCTTTTGATATCGGACTCTCGGAGCATGCGCTTCGCGACTCTCCTTATACCCGTAGCCGAAGCGTACTGCTCGACACAGCCGTGACCTCCGCAGTTACAGCGTTCCCTCTCCGCGGGATCGATACAGATATGTCCTATCTCTCCCCCGGCTCCGTGCATACCAAAGACGATCTTACCTTCATTGACTATGCCCCCGCCGACTCCTGTGCCGAGCGTGACCATACATATAGAGTCGTACCCTTTGCCCGCGCCCTGCCACATCTCCCCGAGCGCGGCTACATTGGCATCGTTCGCGACTTTGACCGTCATGCCGCCCATGAGCTCTGAAAGGATCTTCGCGGGATATATATCCTTTACATCGAGGTTCACACCGACTTCGACATAGCCGTCCGAAAGTACCGGCCCCGGGATCCCTATACCTACGCCTGATATGTCCTCTATCGAGAGCGCGAGATCCTTATCCAGAGCCTTTTTTATCTCCTCAGCTATGTCCCTTATAAAGATCAGACCATTCTCGCCCTTCCTCGTGTCTATCTCCCACTTAGAGAGCAGCTTTCCCTCTTCACTTACTATGCCAAGCTTTATGCTCGTGCCGCCTATATCCACCCCTATGCTGTACTCCATATCTTCTCCACTTCCTTTATCTCAGTCTGATACCGTAGCTATCGATACCGTCCACTACCATATATGTATTGGGGAGGGCCCCCTTCACTATCTTCGAGAAGTCAAAATCGTCGCTTTCTATGTCAGCCTTCTCGCGGCCGGAGACCGTAAATATCATAAGCCTGTCGCTGTTATAGATATATATCTCCTTCCCGTCTATGTCGAATCCCGTATACTGCATATCGAACTCGGCCTCGCCGACCTCGTCCCCGTTCGCGCGGTATACCTTGAGCCTGTACGGGATATCCGGATCATCCGTCCTCAGGATCACGGCCACATAGTCCTCGGTGCAGGCTATGGAGACCATCTCCTCCTCAAAACTTATACGCGCGATGACCTCAGGGCTTGTGAGCACCCTGGTGGAGAAGAATACTATGCCCCCGTTATAAAAAGCCTGAGAGTATTCCTCTGTAGAAAAATTGACCCTGCCGACGAACTTGCCTTCAAACTCGTCAGCGAAGCCTCCTACTATCCTCCTGGCATCCGCGCTCATCCCTATGTCGTCAAAGTTTCGGAATATGACCTGCGAGCTTATCTCGCTGCCCGTGATCGTGGTGTAAGCAGTGATCAGCTGACTCCCGTTCGGCGAGGCGGATATGTCTAAAGGATAGCCGTCCCCTGTGATGAGAGAACGCACCGTAAGATCTATCGCACTCCCGTCCGCCCGATAGGCATTGATATATTCGGCCTCTCCATCCGTCATCACCACATAGACTACGCCTTCTCCGGAGATCGCGGCCGTGACTATCGGCATAGAGGTCATGACCTCGCCCGTTATCTGCTCCTCATCAAATATATAAAGGGTCGTGCCCCCTATATCGGCTATAGCGGCATAGCCTCCTTTTACGAAAGCCTGAGGGGAGCTCATCTGGTAGCTGCGCTCCCATACGGCGTCACCGCTTCGGTCTGAGTAAGAAGCTCCATCTCTCGAGTAATTGATGATACCGCCCGAAAACAGCTCATAGGCCCTAAAGCTAGTGCCCACGTCGGAGGAGGTCTGCGTCACACCTTCCCATGTGATCTCATAGGATGTGAAATGTCTGCTGTTAAGATCTATATATACAAGCACAGCCGATATAAGACAT
>CAZQFD010000066.1:0-6371 GCA_964592535.1 uncultured Lachnospiraceae bacterium
CGCTCCTATATGCCTTCGGATGTCGCGAACCGGATCTTGGAGCTTATAGATCAAACTTATCCTTTCGTCTCGGCGGAGGATATGAGCCTCATACTCAATACGCGTCTCCTCTACTGCAAAAACGATCTTGCGAGCTTCCCGAATATGAGCACAGAGCTCGCAGCCCGTATAAAAAGGCTCGCAAAGTCCGGCGGAAGCTTCACCGAACACATAGAAAGGCTAAAGACAAAGGATCTCACTTATACCGGAGTCAGTCGGAGCCTTCTGAATATAGCGCTCGATATACGCTCCTATGAGCTCAAAGAAAAAAAGGCAAACGGCTACGCCGAGTATATCAGGATATTAGGCCTTAAGCGTTCGGCCTCCGAGCTTTTAAAGGCCATGAAGGAAAGGTCAGAGCTTCCTATCGTCACGAAGGCCGCGGATCATAAGGAGCTCATCTCTCGTTCGACGATCCTTGACGACGTCTATTATACTGTACAAAGAGATCTCTCCTCCTATAAGATGATACTTAAAAATGAGCTCTCGCGCTCGCCGATCGTCCGTCCGTGAGCTTATAGGGCTTTTCACAGAGCTTCTCCTCACTCTCCGCCTTCCTCTTTTATGACCGTATTCCAAAGCTTCGTGCGCTGTTTTAGGAAACGCTCATGCATATCCTCGGAAGCTTTCATGACCTCTTCGTAAAGTCCTCTCGCGGAGAGCCTTACCGCTCCCTCCCCGAATACTATCATCTGCTCCAGACTGTCCGAGGTGGCCACGGTGACATCATGCTTTTTGTCCATGTCGTGGACGGTCCTTTCTATGAAACGGTCGGCCGTCTCCGCCTCCTCGGTATATACTACATAGATCCCATCATAGCGCTCCGTGGAACGCTTTCCACCCTTTACTCTATATGCGTCGAAGACGAGTATCAGATCTATGCCCTTATATCCTTGATAATTGGAAAGTATATCCATGAGCAGGAGCCTCGCGCTGCCGAGGTCGAGCCTTGCAAGCTCGCTAAGCTCATCCCACGCAAATATGATATTGTAACCATCCACTAAAAGATAGCGCCTTTTCCTATCGGCTATATCTATAGATCCGGAAGCTTCATCACCGCGCCACGAGTCCCGTTTCTTTTTTTTCTGCCATCCGGGCCGTCTTAGGAGCGCTTCGTCATCCTCTTTTTCGGCGTTCCTCTCACTCTTTGTAAGGCCGAAGGTATTTCGGAATATCCGCATGAGCTCCTTATCCGACTCATATCCATGCCCCAGATAGTCATGCTTTTTATCGCGGGCTTTTAGCTGTCCCTTATCCGTATCACGAGGGCCCCCGCAAGGAGCCGGCAGGCCTTCCTTAGGCCCTGCGATAGATGATATATCTTCTGTCCTTCTTTTTTCGGAGACGAGCCCTATATGCATATAGTCATAGACCTCATTCCAAGGCACATGAAAACCCGCTCCGTGCGTACAGAATACCGAACCAGAGGGCTCGTCCGTATCAGCCTCCGGGTCGTAGCCCGCGGCCCCTACGACATCTTCCTCGTTATGGCATCTGTCATAACCGCAAAAAGCAAGCTCGAGCCTTCCCTCGCCTTTAGTGTAGCCAGAGAGCTCCCTCGCGTAGTTTTGCATGAGTGAGGCCGGTGCTTTTCCGGTCAATATATCCTCCTTGTCGTTCAGGGCCTTCGTCTCAACGCTTCCTTTCATCCTCTGTATATCGTTTATCGCCCGCCCGAGACAGCTTCGCGGGATCGTGAGCCTGTATTCATAATACGGCTCGAGCAGGATATTTTCGCTGTACATGAGGCCCTGCCTTATGGCTCTGTATACAGCCTCTCTGAAGTCACCGCCTTCTGTATGCTTTTCGTGCGACCTTCCGGCCACTAAGCTTATGCGAACGTCAGTGAGGGCTGCCCCTGTGAGAACTCCCTTATGCTCCTTTTCCATGATATGGCTCAGTATGAGCTTTCTGTAGTTCTCGCTGAGTCCTTTTCCCTCACCCATCGCGTCTACAGCCTCTATGCCACTGCCTCTCTCGGCCGGCTCTATGAGAAGATGTACCTCCGCATAATGTCTCAGCGGTTCGAAATGTCCGACTCCTTCCGCGCCTGAGGCGATCGTCTCCTTATATATGATACTTCCCTCGGAAAGCTCAGTGTTCACCCCGTAACGTTCCGCTATCAGATCTTTTATTATCTCATTTTGCACCGCCCCCATGAGATGAGCGTGTATCTCGTCTTTTTCCGGTATATAGGACAGCGATAGCTCCGGTATCTCCTCCTCAAGCTCCTTTATCCGAAGATAAAACCGCTTCCTGTCTATGTCAAAGGGCGGGACGATCGCGTATTCAAAAAGCGGCACCAAAAGAGGCTTTGGCCGCTCTTCCTCCGATCCCAATGTCATGCCGGTGAAGCTTCCCGAAAGCCCCGCCACTGCTACTACCTCTCCGGCTCCGGCTTCGGTGAGCTCTATGAGCTTATCCCCTTGACAACGGCGTATCCGCTCAGCTTTGACCGTTTTTTTACCTATAACGATCTCGTCTTTTATCTTAAGCTCCCCTCCGGTAAGCTTCATATGGGTCAGCCGGTCGCCTCTTTTGTCTTTTGTCAGCTTATAAACTATCGCGGAGAACTCATCCCTAAGCTCCTTTAAGATCGTATATCCGGAAAGAGCCGAAAGAAGCTCATCTACTCCTTTATCTCTCAGCGCGGATCCGAATATCACAGGGATCAGCTTCCTTTCGGCTATCGAAAGCGCGATCTCCTCTTTGCTCAGTCCCCCATGCTCTATATAGCTTTCCAAAAGCTTCTCATCGCAGACCGCAAGCTCCTCAGGATCCCCAAACGGACATTTCACGCAGCCTTCCGATACCTCGCTCTTAAGCTCCGACAGCAGCTTTCCTTCATCGGCGCCTTCCATATCCATCTTATTTACGAAGATGAAAAATGGGAGCTCATATCTTTTAAGCAAACGAAGCAACGTCCTTGTATGGCTCTGCACACCGTCCGTGGCGCTGATGATCATGACAGCGACATCCAATATCGAGAGCGCTCTCTCCGTCTCCGCCGAAAGATCGGTATGTCCCGGTGTATCTATCAGGGTGAACAGTCTTTCACCCACAGAAAAGACAGCCTCTTTGGAAAAGATGGTTATGCCTCTCTTCCTCTCGCGGCTGTCAGTGTCGAAAAAGGTATCTCCGTGATCCACACGGCCCATATTCCTTATGACTCCCGTACGATACAGGATATTTTCCGAAAGTGTCGTCTTGCCCGCGTCCACATGCGCGAGTATGCCGATCACCGTAGTCTTAGCTTTCATGGCCTATATTTTACACTATAAGGCCTTTGGGGACAAGCATGAGACTCAAAGCTTCTTTACAAAAAGCGTCCTTACCGCGTTCAGCACGGCTATGACCATGACGCCTACGTCCGCGAATATCGCGAGCCACATATTGGCAAAGCCTACCGCACCGAGCAACAGGCATATGAGCTTTATCCCTATCGCAAAGACTATGTTCTGTCTTACTATGGACATGCATTTTTTGGCTATCCGCACAGCCTTCACTACCTTCAGCGGATCATCATCCATGAGGACTACGTCCGCGGCCTCTATGGCCGCATCCGATCCCATCGCCCCCATCGCGATACCTACGTCCGCGCGAGAGAGCACAGGAGCGTCATTTATACCGTCGCCTACGAATACGAGCCTTTCCTTATCTGGCTTTGCGGCTATGAGCTCCTCGATCTTTTCGACCTTATCCTGGGGCAGGAGCTCACTATAGTACTCGTCTATAGAAAGCTCTGAGGCCACTTCTTTTGCGACCTCCTTTGTATCGCCCGTCAGCATAACTACCTTCTTTATGCCGTCTCGCCTAAGGGCCGCTACGGCGGCTTTAGAGCTTTCTTTTATGATGTCTTTGATGATAAGATAGCCAGCGTAGCTTCCGTCTACAGCCATGTGGATGAGAGTGCCGCTCTCGCTGTGCGCCGTACCATGGGCGCCCACATCATCCATGAGCTTTAGGTTCCCCACGGCTACCTTCCGTCCGTCCACCACGGCTGTTATCCCTTTTCCGCTATGCTCTTTTATATCATTCACCCTGCTCCTTGCGGGTGTTTTTCCGTATGCCCGGATGATGCTCCTCGCTATCGGGTGCGACGACGCGCTCTCAGCATGCGCCGCAAGCTCTATGAGCTCTTCCTCGGGAAGGCTCGCGTCCCGGACCGCGATCACCTCAAAGACACCTTTCGTGAGCGTCCCCGTCTTATCGAATACGACCTCAGCAGTGTCCGCAAGCGCCTCAAGATAATTCGAACCCTTTATGAGCACGCCTTGACCGCTCGCTCCGCCTATGCCCGCAAAGAAGCCGAGCGGTATACTGATGACCAGAGCGCAGGGGCAGCTTATTACCAGGAAAGTGAGCGCCCTGTATATCCATTCTCCCCATTCGGGCAGAAGCCCCATGAAAACTACCCGCACAAGCGGAGGCACTAGGGCAAGCGCCAGCGCACTGTAGCAGACCGCGGGTGTATAGACCCTTGCGAATCTGGAGATGAAAGCCTCCGAACGGGACTTTCTGGAGCTCGCGTTCTCCACGAGATCCAGTATCTTCGATACCGTAGACTCGCCAAATTCCTTCTCTGTCCTTATCCTAAGGACTCCCGTCATATTTATGCAGCCGCTTATGATCTCATCGCCCGCATAAACTTTCCTCGGCACGCTCTCTCCCGTGAGTGAGCTTGTGTCAAGCGTAGAGTCTCCCTCTACGACCACTCCGTCTATGGGCACCTTCTCTCCCGGCTCCACTACTATGATACTGCCTATCTCGACCTCATCGGGATCCACTCTCTCAAGCTCTCCGTCCCGCTCGACATTGGCATAGTCCGGACGTATGTCCATAAGCTCCGAGATGTTCCTGCGGCTCTTGCCTACGGCATAGCTCTGGAACAGCTCTCCTATCTGGTAGAAGAGCATAACGGCGATGGCCTCGGTGTAATCCCCGTCTCCTATGATCCCGAGAAAGATAGCTCCTATGGTGGCCACGGTCATAAGGAAGCACTCGTCGAATACCTGCTTATTGAGTATGCCCTTTACGGCCTTTATGAGTATATCATAGCCGACTATGAGGTACGGCACCATGTATAGGATAAAGCGTGGCGCTCCATCCACATCTGAAAAGGACAGGAGCACCATCAATAAAGCTGATACGAGTATGCGTACCAGCATCTTTTTCTGTTTTTTGTTCATTACTGCACGGTCTCCTCTACGACGATACCATCAAAGGAAGATCTCACAGTCCGACTCTACCTTCTTGCAGTTTGAGCGCACATCTTCCATGACCGCTTTATAGTCCACGCCGTCCTCGAACTCTACATTCATCTTGAGTGCCATAAAATTGACTACAGCGTCCTTTACGCCCTTAGTCTCCTTGGCAGCCTGCTCCATCTTGTTAGCGCAGTTCGCGCAGTCGACATCGATCTTATAGCTCTTTTTCATATCTGCTCCCTTCTTCCGAGACCCACGGCGTGGACAGTTGGTCCCACTTCCCCTTTACCGTTGCCCCCAAACGGATTTGATTAAACAATTAAATAATCGTTTAATCAAATTATAGCACTTTATATATCGATGTCAATATCTTATCCGAAATATTTTATGACTTCATGTGATATTTTGAGAGAAGCTCCTGTTTCAGATCCCAGAGCGGTCTTGAAAGGTCTACATGGACATGATGGGGATTCACAAGCCTCTTCGCCTCGTCCCATAGAGTATCGAGCTCCTTAAGACAGAACTCTCTAAGCTCTATGACGGAGGGCCTGTCTTTATATACACAGACTCCGCCCTTGAATATCGGTATGAGGAGCGGCTTAAGCTCATATGTGCCTGCCCTTAGGACAGATTTTTTCCAAGTCTCCACGGGGTCGAAAAGCAGTAGATCCTCTTTTTCGTCATAGGTCTCCGAAGCGAGGGCTATGAGATCCGCGAATACTTTGCCGCTTTCTTTTTCATAGACCCTGTAGATCACCTTATCACCGGGGTCGCTTATCTTTTCGGAATTTTCGGAGAGCTTTATCTTAGGGACGTAGTCTCCCTTCTCTTTGTCGAAGATAGCGGCAAGTTTATATACTCCGCCGAAGGAAGGGCTGTCCTTAGATGTGATGAGGTTCGTACCTACACCCCAGCTGTTGATCCTCGCCCCCTGAAGTTTCAGGGATGAGATGAGGTGTTCATCGAGATCGTTCGAGGCGGATATGGTGACATCGGGAAATCCCGCATCTTCGAACATCTTCATGGCTTTTTTTGAAAGATAAGCTAGGTCCCCTGAGTCCAGCCTTATGCCGTAGTTTTTAAGCTCTATGCCCCGCTCTCTCATCTCAGTGAATACCTTGATGG
>CAZQFD010000067.1:0-4438 GCA_964592535.1 uncultured Lachnospiraceae bacterium
TCTCGGATATAGAAGAAGCTAAAGACATGGAGACTGAAGAAGAGAGCCGGAAGGCGAAAGATATCTGCCCCGAAGGCGAGGAGGCTAGAGAGGATGATAAGGCCGAAGGCGAAAAAGCGGAGCCCCACGATGAGGTGAAAGAGGCCGAAGGATCTTGCGAAGGGCAGGACTCGGACAAAGATCCCATAGGGGAGGTCGAAGGAGAAACGCCAGAAGGAGGTGGTAAGGCCGAGACCGAGGGATCCGATGAGGCGGAAGGCGAGATCAAAGCCGAGGCTTTAGCTTCGGATCCTTACAAAAAGCAGATAGATGAGCTTACCGACAGGTATAAGCGGCTCTTTGCGGAGTTTGATAACTATCGTAAGCGCACTGAGCAGGAAAAGGCCCGTAGGTATGATGACGGTGAGATGTACGTCATAGAAAAGATATTGCCGGTAGTGGATAACTTCGAGAGGGCACTCGCTCAGGTGCCCGAAGAGCTTAAGGGCACGAGCTATGCCGACGGTATAGATAAGATATATCGATCCTTTACCGATATACTTAAGGAGCTCGGGGTCACCCCCATAGAGGCGAAGGACAAGCCCTTCGACGCGTCTCTTCACAACGCGGTCATGCACATAGAGGACGAGGATCTCGGTGAGAATGTGATAGTGGAGGAGTTCTTGAAGGGATATATGTATAAGGACAGAGTGCTTCGCTATTCCATGGTAAAGGTAGCTAATTGATTAATTGATAAAGATAAAGACATATTTTCGATATATTCCAAGGAGGAAAAACTATGAGCAAGATAATCGGTATCGACTTAGGAACTACTAACAGCTGTGTAGCTGTAATGGAGGGCGGAAAGCCCACTGTCATCCCCAACTCGGAGGGACAGAGGACTACTCCCTCGGTAGTGGCGTTCACAAAGAACGGAGAAAGACTGGTAGGAGATCCCGCTAAACGTCAGGCTATCACGAACCCCGACCGCACCATCTCATCCATAAAGAGACACATGGGTACGGACTACAAGGTCACCATAGACGGCAAGAGCTATACCCCTCAGGAGATCTCGGCGATGATCCTTCAGAAGCTGAAAGCCGACGCTGAGAGCTATCTCGGCGAAAAGGTCAGTGAGGCGGTCATCACGGTACCCGCGTATTTCAATGACGCCCAGCGTCAGGCTACTAAGGATGCCGGCAAGATAGCGGGCCTTGATGTAAAGCGTATCATCAACGAGCCTACGGCCGCAGCTCTGGCTTACGGCCTTGGGGACGAGCAGGCGCAAAAGGTCATGGTCTACGACCTGGGCGGCGGCACCTTTGATGTCTCCATCATCGACATTGGCGACGGCGTGGTAGAAGTCATGGCTACGAACGGTGACACTCATCTCGGCGGCGATGACTACGACAACTTGATAATGAAATATCTCGTAGACGAGTTCAAGAAAGCTGAGGGCGTAGACCTCTCGGTCGATAAGATGGCCATGCAGAGGCTCAAGGAAGCGGCCGAGAAGGCCAAGAAAGAGCTGTCCTCCGCTACCACTACGAATATAAACCTGCCGTTCATCACGGCTACCTCAGAGGGGCCTAAGCATCTCGATATGACGCTCACCAGAGCTAAGTTCGATGAGCTGACCTCGGCGCTTACGGCGAGGACGGACGTACCTGTAGCGAACGCCATGAAGGACGCCGGTATCACTAACGCGGATCTCGGCAGAGTGCTACTTGTCGGCGGATCGACCCGTATGCTTTGCGCGCAGGAAGAGGTAAAGAGGCTCACGGGTATGGAGCCCTCTAAGACCCTTAACCCCGATGAGTGTGTTGCTATCGGAGCAGCTATACAGGGTGGTAAGCTGAGCGGTGATGAAGGTGCGGGCGATGTGCTCCTTCTGGATGTAACGCCCCTTACGCTCAGCATAGAGACTCTCGGTGGAGTGGCTACTCCCCTTATAAAGAGGAATACGACCATCCCCACTACGGCTTCGCAGGTATTTTCCACGGCGGCGGATAACCAGACAGCCGTAGACATCCATGTGGTACAGGGTGAGCGCGAGTTTGCTAAGGATAACAAGACCCTCGGACAGTTCAGACTGGACGGCATAGCCCCGGCTCCCAGAGGAGTACCTCAGATAGAGGTCAAGTTCGACATAGACGCTAACGGTATCGTCAACGTATCGGCCAAGGATCTCGGCACCGGAAAAGAGCAGCATATCACTATCACCTCCGGTTCCAATATGTCTCAGGAAGACATAGATAAGGCCGTAAGAGAGGCTCAGCAGTATGAGGCCGAGGACAAGAAGAAGAAGGAGAGCGTAGACACGAGGAACGAGGCCGATTCTATGGTATTCCAGACGGAGAAGGCTCTTAACGAAGTCGGCGACAAGATACCCGCCGAGGATAAGGAAAGGGTACAGGCCGATGTGGACGCCCTTAAGGACGCTTTAAAGAACGCTCCCGCGGATGAGATCATGACCGACAGCCAGCTTTCTGAGATAAAGTCCCTGAGAGAGAAACTCATGAACTCCTCTCAGTCGGTGTTCACAAAGATGTATGAGCAGGCGGCTCAGCAACAGCAGAGCACGCAGACCGGCGCTCAGGATCAGAGCGCGGACGGTCCTTCGCATGACGCAGGTGATAATGTCGTTGACGGGGACTACAAAGAGGTCTAATATATAAAATATAAAATAAAATATAGTCGTTGGCGGGGAAGACATTCCCCGCTAAAGGCTTGTTCGAGGAGACGGACATAGATGTCACAAACACAGCAAAAGAGAGATTATTACGAAGTCCTAGGCGTAGATAAAAATGCCGATGACGCGGCTATAAAAAAAGCATACAGACAGCTCGCGAAGAAATACCACCCTGACGCTAATCCCGGAGATAAGGACGCTGAAGAAAAGTTCAAGGAGGCCGGAGAGGCCTACGCGATCCTCTCGGATCCCGAAAAGAGAGCTGCCTATGATAGATACGGGCATGCGGCCTTCGACGCCAACAGTGCGGCGGGACAGGCTTCGGGCTTTGGCGGCTTCGACTTTGACAGCATGGACTTCGGTGACATATTCGACAGTATCTTCGGAGGGGCCTTCGGCGGCTTTGGAGGAAGGAGCTATAGCTATTCATACGGCGGCGGGACTGCCCGGGCAAGACGCGGCAGAGATCTGCAGACCTCCGTGCGCATATCGTTCGAGGAGGCGATATTCGGCTGTGAAAAAGAAGTAGAGATAGATTACAAAGATACTTGTAAGTCCTGCGGAGGTAGCGGAGCGAAAAAGGGCACGTCGTCTGAGACCTGCGAACGCTGCAAGGGCCGCGGAAAGATCACGGTGATCCAGCAGAACCCCTTCTTCGGACAAGTACAGTCCGTGACGGTGTGTCCCGACTGCGGAGGCAGCGGAAAGGTCATAAAAGAAAAATGCCCCGACTGCCGCGGTACAGGCTATGTAAAAACGAGAAAGAAGTTTAAATTCACCATCCCGGCCGGTATCGATAATGGACAGGCAAGGAGGCTACAAGGTGCGGGCGAGCCGGGAGAGAACGGCGGCCCCAGAGGAGATCTGCTGGTGGAGATCGTCGTCACGCCTCATCCCAAATTCAAAAGACAGGGCAATACCATATTCTCGACAGTACCGGTATCTTATGCCAAGATGGCGCTTGGCGGGCCGATACATATAGATACAGTGGACGGCAAGGTAGAGTATAATATCTCTCCAGGCATGCCTACGGATACCAAGGTAAGGCTGAGAGGCAAGGGAGTCCCTATGCTGAACAACAGAGATCAGCGCGGAGATCATTACGTCACCTTGGTAGTGCAGGTGCCTACGTCCCTCAACAGAGAACAGAAGAAAGCGTTGCAGGCTTATGCCAAGGCCTGCGGAGAAGACCCGGAGAAGCCCTGATGAAGATCCTTCAAAATCAAGGATCGCAGGAGGAACGTTACAATGAGATGCTGAATGAGCCTGTAGACAAGCTCATCCCAAAGCTCGCGGTACCGACGATCATCTCTATGCTCGTGACCTCGATCTACAACATGGCGGATACCTTTTTCGTATCTCAGATAAATACCTCAGCCTCAGCGGCGGTAGGTATCATCTTTTCCCTCTCGTCTATCATACAGGCGCTCGCCTTCATGATAGGCATGGGATCGGGTACGAACATCTCGAGGCTGCTCGGAGAGCATAGGACGGACAGAGCCGCTGTCTATGTGGCTGTTACTTTTGTGACCGAGCTCTTGATAGGAGCGGTGATAGCCACGGTAGGCCTCATATGTCTGGAGCCGATGGTATATCTCTTCGGAGCCACCGACACGATAGCCCCTTATGCCATGGACTACGCGAGATATATACTGATCGCGGCTCCCTTCATGATGTGTTGCTTCGGCATGAATAATATCATGCGTTTTCAGGGGAACGCCATGTATTCCATGCTGGGGATCACCTTCGGAGGCATACTTAATATAA
>CAZQFD010000067.1:4448-6312 GCA_964592535.1 uncultured Lachnospiraceae bacterium
ACCCTATCTTTATCTATGATTGGGGCCTGGGGCTCGGTATATCGGGCGCCGCGATCGCCACGGGACTCTCACAGATATGCTCCTTTGCGATACTCACCTATCTTTGCAACCACATAGACAGCTGCATATCCATAAAGCTTTCGGATTTCAAGCCCAGCCTCAAGATGTATTTAGAGATACTCAAAGGAGGCTTTCCCTCGTTTACAAGGCAGGCTATCGCGAGCTTTGCCAGCATAGTGTTGAATCTCGCGGCGCAGCCCTATGGGGACGCGGCTATCGCGGCTTTCTCCATCGTAAACAGGATAGTCAAC
This sequence comes from uncultured Lachnospiraceae bacterium, assembly GCA_964592535.1. Lineage (GTDB taxonomy): Bacteria > Bacillota > Clostridia > Lachnospirales > Lachnospiraceae > Avilachnospira. The sequence goes on from CAZQFD010000067.1 coordinate 4,760, forward strand.
TTCATGAACTCTACAGTGGTGGGCTTCGGACAGGGCTTCCAGCCTGTCTGTGGCTTCAACTACGGAGCGAAACGATATGACAGAGTGGTAGACTCATATAGATTCTGCCGCAGAGTGGGGATCTTAGTCCTCGCGGTGTTCTGTGTTTTGGGTATCATCTTTGCGGAGCCTATCATCACCGCATTCAGACGGAACGACGCGGAGGTCATAAGCATAGGAGCCGTGGCGCTCAGAGCGCAGCTTTCCACTTTCTGGCTGATGGGGATCATCACTATGTCGAATATGCTCGCGCAGACCATAGGCTTTAGCTTCAGGGCCACGGTCATCTCGCTCCTGAGACAGGGCCTTTATCTGATCCCGTTGCTTATCATCATGTCGATGGCCTTCGGCCTTCCGGGCATAATGCTGGCTTCGCCGATAAGTGATATATTGAGCGCGATCACGACCTTCATCATCGCCAGAAGTATCATAAGGAAACTGATGGGAGAGCTTAGGACCATGCAGTCTGGCGTCGAGACTTCGACTTGACTCATAAAAAGCGAAAATGCTTGACTTATTTTGCTCTAAGGTTTAGAATACAACTTGCATTTCAAATGCGTACGCCTCAATAGCTCAGTTGGTTAGAGCATCTGACTGTTAATCAGGGGGTCCTAGGTTCAAGTCCTAGTTGGGGCGCTGAGCGGCAAGGCCTGGATACATCAGGCCTTGTTTTTGGGATAAGGTCAAAATCTCCCACGACAAACGCATGAATGAATAAATTATGAACACCCATCCTGCTCTTCTGGTATACTCAAAGAAAGAAGGATGGGGATCTTCTATGAAAGCACTTTTGGATCATGTACCGGCATTGAAAGGGAACCTGGGGAGCCTGCTGGAAGAGGTGAAGGAGTATTTTTTCGGATAAAGAACTGCTGGGAAAATGTGCATATAAAAAGAAAGCAGAAAAAGCGCAGGGAAAGTTATCCCGCCTATGCCCTTCAAGCACCGTGAACTGGCGGACAATGGTATTCAAGACCTTTGTCGGCCGGGCATGGGATAAGCTGTGCGCCGAATGGTTTGCCGACCTGAGCATCCTGAGAAAGATCAGAGAATATTTCTACGATTGAAGCGAGTACGATGAATATCTGGGATCAACAGGACAAAAATAATATGAAATGCTTACTCCTGCTGCCGCGGCCGGTCTTTCCCCTGGTCTGCGGCTACGCGCTGAAAAACTATCATCTGATTCAGATCCTGGCCGCGCGCTATGAACTGCATCTGATGATCATCACTTCCGGAAGCCTCGCGCAGGAAGAAACGGAATTTTATGACAAGCTGGGGGTTCGGGTACAGACCTGCCGAATCGCCCGCTGGAAAAGCTACATGCGCGCGCTTGCCGGCCTTCTGTCCGGAAAACCGCTACAGGTCAGCTATTACTACGATCGGAAGCTGCAGGCGCTTCTTGCGCCGGACCTGGAGGAATGCGACGTCCTGATTGCTGCTCTGGTGCGGACGCGCGAGTACTTAAAGCCAGTCGAAACGAGGAAGGATAAAGTCATCATATTCGATATGGT
>CAZQFD010000068.1:0-6290 GCA_964592535.1 uncultured Lachnospiraceae bacterium
GCTTGGTCGAACTCCATCGCGACCTCAGCATTGGTCGGGAGGTCGAAGCTATGATAGCATTTTTCATGCTCTATGTCGATAAGAGGGTCTACTCCGAGGAACTCTCTCGTGTCACAAAGGGTCATGCCCCTCGTAAACTCTCCCTTAGTCTCCACGTCTATGTGCATCATGACACTCTTTTTGATGACCTTGGGGTCTATGAGCCATGCCACTGTGCAGGCATCGCAGACGCTCACCTTATATTCACTGTTCTTACCGCCCACGGAGAAGGAAAGTATATCCGCCGCGAAATCGGCTACCTTGTTGCCGACGGCTCTGTAGGCTTCCACGTCCTCCCGCCTCATGCGGTTCTGGCGCGTAAGATTTAGCCCCACCATCTTGATGGGTATGCCCGATCCGAATACTATCTTAGCCGCCTCCGGGTCTACATATATGTTGAACTCCGCCGCCGGGGAGAAATTGCCCGCCGTCACGGATCCGCCCATTATGAGCAGCTCCGGTATGCGTTCTTTCAGCCTCGGCTCCTTGAGTATGGCCTGAGCCACATTCGTGAGCGGTCCTAAAGCTATGAGCGTCGTGTCATCGGTATTCATAAAGGTATCTATGAGATAATCGACTCCGTGACGCGGTTCGAGCTGTTTTTTCGGCTCGTCTATCTTTACGTTTCCGAGGCCGCTCTCACCGTGAGCATAGGCCGCTCTCACCACCTTGCTGAACATCGGCATATCATATCCGGCATAGACGGGTATGTCCGTGCGTCCACAGAGCTCAGTGATATATCTCGCGTTCTTCGCGGTGGCCTCGAGGCCGCTGTTTCCGCCTACCGCTACTATCCCCCGCACATCGAGGCGCTTTATGCACATGATGAGCGCAAAGCAATCGTCTATGCCGGGATCGCAGTCTACAACTACCTTTCTCTTTTCTGCCATATCTGTAACTCCCCCTATCAATATCAGTTGTCGTTCGCGTCGTCTCCAGTGAGCGTGAACGTGAAGCTCTTTCTCGCGTGTTCGTCCGCGGCGAGATATTCATCATAGGTGGTCATCTTATCTATGAGTTTTCCGTCCCTTATCTCCATGATACGATCCGCCGTAGTCTCCACGACCTGATGATCTCTCGATGAAAAGATGATGACGCCCGGAAATTTTATCATCGCGTTGTTAAGAGCGGAGATGGATTCCATATCCAGATGGTCTGTAGGCTCGTCGAATATCAGGACATTTGCGCCGCCGATCATCATCTTGGAGAGCATACAGCGCACCCTTTCGCCTCCCGAGAGCACATTGAGATGTTTCATGCCATCGTCTCCCGCAAAGAGCATCCTTCCCAAAAAACCTCTTACATAGGTGACGTCTTTTTCGGGGCTGAACTGCATAAGCCATTCGTATATGGTATCGTCCGAGTCAAATTCATGGGTATTATCCTTGGGAAAATACGCCTGCGAGGTGGTGACGCCCCATTTATAGTCGCCCTCGTCCGGCTCCATCTCGCCCATCAGTATCTTAAAGAGCGTCGTCTTGGCAAGCTCATTGGGCCCGACTAACGCCACCTTATCTTCCCTGCCTAGGATAAAGCTTATATCGTCCAATACCTTCACGCCGTCGATAGTCTTAGAGAGGTTCGAGACAGTCAGTACCTCGTTTCCGATCTCTCGGTTAGGTTTAAAATCTATGTAGGGATATTTCCTGCTCGAGGGCTTTATCTCTTCCAACTCTATCTTCTCGAGAGCGCGTTTTCGTGAGGTGGCCTGCCTTGATTTAGAGGCATTGGCCGAGAAGCGGGCTATAAATTCTTTTAATTCCTTTATCTGCTCCTCTTTCTTTCGGTTGGCTTCCTTCATCTGCTTTATCATGAGCTGCGAGGATTCCACCCAGAAATCATAGTTTCCGGCATAGAGCTGGATCTTTCCGTAGTCGATGTCGGCTATGGAGGTGCAGACCTTGTTCAGGAAATATCGGTCGTGCGAGACCGTGATGACCGTATTGTCGAAGTCTATGAGGAACTCCTCGAGCCACGCTATCGCGTCGAGGTCCAGGTGGTTCGTAGGCTCGTCGAGAAGAAGTACGTCCGGATCGCCAAACAGAGCCTTCGCGAGCAATACCTTGACCTTTAGGGCGCTCGGGATCCTGCCCATGGTCTCGTAATGATATTCCGCAGCGACTCCCAGTCCTTCAAGGAGCGAAGCCGCATCCGACTCGGCCTCCCAGCCGTTCATCTCGGCAAACTCGGCCTCAAGCTCCGCGGCCCTTATGCCGTCATCGTCTGAAAAGTCCTCCTTCATATAGATGGCGTCTTTTTCTTTCATTATCTCGTATAGACGAGGGTTCCCGAGTATGACCGTGTCCATCACGGTATATTCGTCATATTTTGACTGATCCTGCTCCAAGAAGGAGAGCCTCTGTCCTTTCGAGACGACCACCTCTCCCGAGGTAGGCTCGAGCTGCCCGGAGAGTATCTTAAGGAAGGTAGATTTGCCCGCCCCGTTCGCTCCGATAAGGCCGTAGCAATTACCTTCGGTAAATTTGATATTGACGTCTTCAAAGAGCGCCTTCTTGCCTACGCGAAATGTAAGATCCGTTGTAGAGATCATTTAGTCCCTGTACTCCTTGATTTCTGTTTTATAGATTTTGTGATCTTCGATAGGTAGCTTAACGATGATCACCCCTTCCAACGATATAATAGCGAAAAGACCGCAAAATTTAAAGTCTTTTCGCTATTTGTCCGCAGAAATATTTCATCTCGTCCGGATCTGTGGGCCGCAAGAGGCGCGAGATCCTCTGTATAGGATCCGCCCCTCTTAGATACGGCGTCATCTCCGTCGTTATATATACTATATAAAACTCTGTCACATACCGAGCCCCGGCCCTAAGAGCTCTGCTTCGATCTCTTCGCTTCCGGGCCCGTACTGAGCCGTCGCGGCCTCAGTCTCCTCCGACATCCCCGCTTCTCCGGGGCCCGCAGCACCTCCTTCACCAGGTCCTTCGCTTCCTCCCGGGTCTTCTCCGCCGGGGCCTCCGCCGTTATCAGGGACTTCCTGCGGCCTGTCGGACGGCATGTCCTGCGGCTCGTCACCCGGCTCTCCTGAAGGTAAGTCATCGGGCACGTCCGCCGGGGGCTCATCGGCGGGGCTTTCATCCTCACTTGGACGCTCCCCGGCAGTCTCTTTTGTCTCTGTCTCCTCTTCCTCTATCTCAGTTTCAGCTTCGGTCTCTGTCACAGCCTCCGTCGCCTCCTCAGTGACTGCGGTCGTCGAGCTTTGAGAGGATCCGCCTACACTGGGCACTGCGGCATTTTCGCCCGCCTCCGTAAGACCTGTCACCGACGAGATATGCGAACTTATCTCCTGCACGCTCTGCGGAACGGTATAATCCTCATCTCCGTAGAGGAAAAGGTGCAGTTCTTCAACATTGCTCTCCAAGGTCGTCGCCACTACATAGTTCTGCGAGCCTATGTTCATGGTCGTCCTCGAGAACGGAAAGCCCGAAGATCCGTCCTCTCCTATATAGATGTCGCTCAACGCACCGAGTATAGGGATCACATCGTCTATGCCTATACTGGTCGAGATCTCGCTAAGTACCTGCGTTGCGACCTGCGCGAGCGTAGCGACATCGGCCTCCTTTGCCTTCTCAAGTAAAAGCTCCAGCACTTTTCGCTGTCTTGCCGTTCTCTGGAAGTCCGTATCCATGAGCCTCAGCCTTCCGTAGGCCACTGCCTGCACTCCATCCAGATGATTCCAGCCCGCGCTAGTAAGGTGCTGGGAGCCTATGCCCGTCACCTCTACGGTCTCGGTTATAAATGCGTTTATATAATAGAACTCCGAATCGGTGATCTCAAGGTCAATGCCGCCCAACGCATTTATGACCTCAGCGACCGTGCCCCAGCCGAAGGTACCGTAGTCATCTATCTCTATATCCAGGTTTTCTTCAAGCATGGCTATGGCCTGCTCATGGCCGCCTTGCTGGTAGGCGAGATTTATCTTCCCGTAGTCGCCATCCTCATTTATCTTTAGATAAGTGTCCCTATATACCGAACAGAGCTTCACCTCTCCTGTCTCTCGGTCGATATTTATGAGCATGATGACGTCCGAGCGCGTACCGCTCTCAAGGCTGCTGTCTCTCGCATCCACTCCGAACACGGCTATCGTCCAATCTTTGCCTTTACGAAAATGGTTGAATAGAAGCACACCTACTACTACCAGCACTATGGCCGCCGCTATGAAAGGCCACTTGCGGCGTTTCTGCTTTTTTCTTCGGGTGCTGCGGCTCTTTCTTCCATAGCTCTTTCGGCCCTCGATCGAATCATCAAAGCTGCTTTCCGGCTCTTTGTCATATCCGTCATAGCCTTCTTCTCGATCATCGTCGATCTCGAGGTCTATATCCTCTAAAAATATATCGTTAGCGCTGTGTTTAAGCTTCCTTCTTGCCATCTTACGCTCTTTCTATATTATTGCAGTCAACACGGTAACTTTAATATTATAAGGAAATATCATGCATTTTCTATGAAGCTTAACAGAAGATTTTCTTACAAAAGAAAGCCCTAAGGGCCGTATGGCTCTGTGGGCTTCGTTTTTTTCATTTATTCGATCTCGGCGTTATCCGTATCGACTATATGAGCCTGACACAGCGGCCCGTAGTTTTACTTAGCTTTTTTTCGTCGGCCATGTCCGTTTTATTCTATCATGCCCCCTCCGAGTATGCGGCCGTCCCTATCATAAAATACAGCCGCCTGTCCTGGCGTCACGGCCCTCACCGGGGAGGAGAAGCTTACTTTCGCCCTGCCTCCCAAAAGCGGCTTCACTAAGGCGTCCGTACCTTTATCTGCGTATCTTATCTTTACCATAGCTGAGAACTCGTTAAGATCCTCGGGATCTCGCGCCTGATGATTTACGTCCCTTACGAAGCACTCATCTTTAAAGAGATCTTCATTGTCCGAAACCACGACTTCGTTCGTCTCAGTCCTTATCTCATTTACGAACATCCTCTTTCCGAGCGCGATCCCCAGCCCTTTTCGCTGTCCGACGGTATAATTTATAAGGCCCTTATGCCGTCCCAGTATACGCCCTTCCATATCTACTATGTTTCCTTCTCGCAACTCCGCCCCGGCCGCTTTTATAAAGGAAGCGTAGTCCCCGTCGGGGATGAAGCATATCTCCTGTGAATCCGCTTTTTTTGCCGTAGGAAGGCCTGCGGCTTCCGCAAGCTCTCTTATCCTTGGCTTTGAATACCCATGGAGCGGCATGATCGTGTGCGAGAGCTCCTCCTGAGTAAGGTAATAAAGGGCATAGCTTTGATCCTTAGTCGGATCGTCCGCGCGCTTTATGAAATAGCGCCCCGTACTCTCATCATGTCCTACTCCCGCGTAGTGTCCGGTGGCCACAAAGTTTGCGCCCTGTTTCTTTGCGACCGAGAGCAAAGCCTGCCACTTCACCTTCCTGTTACAGATACAGCAGGGATTTGGCGTCCTTCCTGAGATATATTCATTTATGAAATACTCTACGACCTCCCGTTTAAAATCCTCCCGCCTATCCTCGATAACAAATTCAAGGCCCATGACCTTTGCGAGCTTTTCCGCCGCCTCACATTCCTGTTTGCTTCTATCGGTATCGAAGGAACGCATAAAGCAGCATATGACTTCATAGCCCTGTTCTCTAAGGAGCAAGGCCGCCACGGAACTGTCTACACCTCCCGATAGTCCGAGTATCACTTTCTCTCTCATCCAGCTATCACCCCAAAATATATAAGCACTATGATCCCGAGCGCTATCCTGTAATAACCGAATACGGTGAAGTCGTGCTTTCGGATATAACTCATAAGGTAGTTTACAGTAAAGAGCGCCACGATGAAGGATATGAGCATACCGAGCAGCAGTATGAAGATCTGCTCTCCAGTGAACCCGAGGCCATGCTTTATTATCCTCAGAAGACTCGCACCGAACATGACGGGTATGCCGAGGAAGAACGAGAACTCAGCCGCCACACCTCTCGAACAGCCGAGAAGCATAGCTCCCAATATCGTAGCGCCCGAGCGAGACGTACCGGGGATCAAGGATAAAGTTTGGAAGCAGCCGATAAGTATCACTGTCTTGAGATCTAAGCTCCTCGTCCTCGTGATAGAAAAACTCTTACCTTTATAGTATCTTTCGAGCACGATGAAGAGCACGCCGTAAATAAGGAGCGCCGCTCCTATGACTGTGGACGTACCAAGCTTTTCATCTATCAGGTCATTCAGCGGTATGCCCACTACCGCCGCGGGTATGCAGGCTATGACTATCTTTACCCAGAGCAAGAAGGT
>CAZQFD010000069.1:0-1788 GCA_964592535.1 uncultured Lachnospiraceae bacterium
CTGCGTGGAGAACGGCTACGATCCTCGATTCGGCGCGAGACCCTTAAAGAGATTCATACAAAAGAACGTAGAGACCATCTCGGCGAGAGCCATATTGGAAGGAAAGATCAAAGAAGGCGACACCTTGCAAATAGATATGGTAGACGGGAAGCTTGCGGTAGTATGAACCTTTGGAGAAGATCTACGAACGGCTTTATGAAATATCCCGAAAATGAGATATTTTCGGCTTTGATATGGCGTTTATCAAGCCTGATAGTGTATAATATCCTTGTGCAAAGAAAGGACACGCGGCGTCATGCCGCGGCGAAAAGGAGTCTTAATGGCTGAAAAACTTAAAACCAAAGACAGATCCGGCGAAAAGACGAAACCGGACAAGGAAGAGGCGCTTGAGAATGCCATAAAACAGCTCGAAAAGGCTTTCGGACAGGGCGCGGTCATGAAGCTCGGCGAGGCTGCTACCGACCAAATGAATATCAGCACTATCTCGACAGGCTCTCTGAGCCTCGATATAGCGCTCGGTGTGGGCGGAGTGCCCAGAGGCAGGGTGGTCGAGATATATGGGCCTGAGTCCTCAGGTAAGACTACGGTGGCCCTGCATATCATAGCTGAGGCGCAGAAAGGGGGCGGTATCTGCGGATTCATAGACGCTGAGCACGCCCTTGACCCCGTATACGCCAAGAACATAGGCGTGGATATAGATAACCTATATGTGTCTCAACCGGACAGCGGCGAGCAGGCGCTTGAGATCTGTGATACCATGGTGCGTTCGGGAGCTATCGATGTTATAGTCGTCGACTCTGTGGCGGCTCTCGTCCCCCGAAAGGAGATAGAGGGAGATATGGGAGAATCCGTCGTCGGACTTCACGCGAGGCTCATGTCGCAGGCCCTTAGGAAGCTTACGGGACAGATCTCCAGATCTAACTGTATAGTGATATTCATAAACCAGCTGAGAGAGAAAGTAGGAGTCGTATACGGAAACCCCGAGACGACTACCGGCGGACGCGCGCTCAAGTTCTATGCCTCGGTACGTATGGAGGTCAGGAAGGTCGGCGAGAGCCTGAAGCAGGGAAGCGAGTTCATAGGCAATCATGTCAAGATAAAGATCTCTAAAAATAAAGTAGCGCCCCCGTTTAAGACCGCGGAATTGGACATCCTCTTCGGGAAAGGCATATCCAGAGAAGGGGATCTGCTTGATCTGGCCACGAACGACGATATAATAGAAAAGAGCGGCTCCTGGTACGCCTATAAAGGGGAGAAGATAGGACAGGGACGTGAGAACGCAAAGCAGTATCTCGCAGATCACCCGGATGTATATGATGAGATAGACCATATCATAAGGATGAAGTATGGCCTTTTGCCGGATGACTCGGAGGGAGAGATAAAAGAGGGTGATACCGAAAAAGACGAGTAGATCCTATGAGGGTTGAAGTAAGTCTCCGCCTTAAGTACGGAGCTTTCCCTATGGCGCTCTGTCAAGGCGTGGGGCCTCAGAAAGGCCTCATCTAAACCCATGTAGCATAAAGTGTATATCACAGAGATACGAGAATATGATAAAAAACGAAAGAAGATAAGTCTCGATAACGGACTTATCTTCTTATTGTATAAAGGCGAGTGCGCAAGGCTCAGGCTGAGAGAAGGAGGAGAGCTTAGCGAGAGCGACCTTAGAAAGATATATGACGATATACTCAGGCCGAGGGTAAAGAAACGCGCCCTTTATTATCTGCGAACCTCTGATAAGACCGAGCGGGAAGTGAGAAAGAAGCTTAAGGAAGGCTTTTATCCGGACGA
>CAZQFD010000069.1:1798-6262 GCA_964592535.1 uncultured Lachnospiraceae bacterium
CATAGACTATGCCATAGACTTCCTTAAAAGCCACAGCTTTGTGGATGACGAACGATACGCCGAGGCCTTCGTAGAGGCAAAAAAGGGACGCGCCTCAAAGCGGGAGATAATAAGCAAGCTAAGGCAAAAAGGTGTCGAGACCAAAGAGATAGAGGCCGCTATAGAGTCAATGTCTATAGAGGATGAATATGAGCCTTGCCTAAAAAAGCTCCGAAGCTATATGAGAGGCAAAGACCTGAAGGACCCGAAAGATAAAGCGCGGGCATACCGCTATCTCTTATCGAGGGGCTACGGATATGAGGTCGCAAGCCGCGCCTTAGATACGCTGGAAAGTGAACATGAGATATAAGCGTGGCTGATAAACAAGGATGATAAGCATAGACGATGGATCGCGGACGCGGAGAGTAAGAGATGCTCCTCGTTCGCTTTTTTCTGCTTCCTAATATTTTACAAAAATAGTACTTGCAAGTCCGAACAAAATATGTATAATATGCTTGTTTGAAATATTTTACGAAAAGTTTAGTATTACCATACGAGCTTGGCGATCAAAAAGTTTGGAGGCTGTGCTTTGGACATAGGCAAGAATCTTAAGGAACTGAGACTGAGGCAAGATCTCACGTTGGAGGAGCTTGCGTCTCGCTGTGAGCTTACGAAGGGCTTCCTTTCGCAGGTGGAAAGGAATCTTACCAGCCCCAGTATCTCGACGCTTGAGGATATATTAGAAGCTCTGGGTACGACGCTCTCCGACTTTTTTAAGCCCGAAAAGGAGACGCAGGTCGTTTTTGGGGTGGCTGATTTCTTCGTGGACGATGGAGACGACTATAAGATAGAGTGGATAGTCCCTAATGCTCAGAAAAACGAGATGGAGCCTATCCTTCTTACACTTCATCCGGGATGCCGCAGCAGAGTGATGGAGAGCCACGGGGGCGAGGAGTTCGGCTATGTGCTGAAAGGGAATGTCTTTTTAGTGATAGATGAAAAACGACACAAGCTCCGGCCTAAGGAGACTTTTTATATAGACGGACGCAAATCCCATTATCTTCTCAATACCGGCACTCGTGACGCCAAAGTGATCTGGATAACGACGCCGCCTATGTTTTAAGGAGAGTTGCCATGGAAGAAAAGACGCTCATCTCATTTCGAGGACTGGTCATGTACTTCGACGATCAGCTCGTGCTGAAAAACATAGATCTCGATATACATGAAAACGAATTTGTGACGCTTCTCGGTCCCTCGGGCTGCGGAAAGACTACCCTGCTTCGCATATTGGGCGGATTCCTTAAACCCACCGAGGGCAAGGTCTACTTTGATGGTGAGGAGATAAACGATGTCCCCCCACATAAGAGAGAGGTCAATACCGTCTTTCAAAAGTACGCCCTCTTTCCTCACATGGACGTCTATGAAAATATCGCCTTCGGCCTGAAGATAAAAAAGATGTCAAAGGACGTCATAGAGCAGAAGGTCATGAAGATGTTGAGGCTCATAGGGCTCGAGGACTTCGAAAAGAAGAATGTCACTCTGCTCTCGGGAGGCCAGCAGCAGAGAGTGGCTATCGCGAGGGCTCTGGTGAACGAACCGAAGGTATTGCTCCTAGACGAGCCTTTGGGGGCGCTCGACCTCAAGCTCCGAAAAGAGATGCAGTATGAGCTGAAACGCATACAGCGGGAGGTCGGGATCACCTTCATATATGTGACGCACGATCAGGAGGAAGCGCTCACTATGTCGGATAAGATCGTGGTGATGAAGGATGGGGAGATACAGCAGATCGGATCACCGGAGGATATATATAACGAGCCTGTGAACCGCTATGTGGCAGATTTCGTGGGTGAGAGCAATATCATACCAGGCGTCATGCCATGCGACCATAAGGTGCATTTTGATGATCACGATTTTAGTTGTGTGGATTCGGGCTTTGAGCCGAATGAGGCCGTCGATGTTGTGCTCCGTCCCGAAGACCTCGATATAGTGCCCGTAGAAAAGGGGCTGCTCGACGGAAAGATACTCAGCGTGCTCTTTAAAGGTATGCACTATGAAGTAGCGGTAGAGATAACGCCCGGCACCTCGGTCACGGTGGATATGCGCGTCATAAAGAATAACGAAGTCACTTCAGGCGACGGCAAAGAAAAGATCTCGGCCAATGATTTCTATGTGGACATAGAGGATGTGAGCTCATTGGACGATAAGGAGATCATAGCGAGAGCGGACGCGCAGGCTTGGCTTCCGGAGACTGACGAATATATTTCCATAAACAAGATAGAATACGACCTCAAGGAGGAAGAAGGCTGCTATCCCGTGACTTTCTTCACCTCGAGCGGCACTATGATACAAAAGTCCATCTTCGTAGTGAATCAGCCCTTCGTCAAGAACCAAAAGGCGAACGAGGGCGTGAGCGCCTTTAACTTCTTTAAGACCGTAGACGAGATAACCGAGTCTCAGGCCCTCGATACGGATCTTAAGACTTGGGCGAACGCTCAGGGCTGGAAGCTCTCGAATGAGGACGAGTCCGTGGACATCGGCGTCAATTACGACTTCGACCCTCAAAATATCGGCGAAGGTATCTATAAGGTCACCTTCTCCACCGCGGGGCGAGTATTCAAGGTGAGGACGACAAATCTTGTGGTAAAGGATACGGAGGTAGGTATACGCTTCGATCCCGAGGATATACACGTTATGCATAAGATGGTGCTCTAAATGAAAAAGATCACTCAGCTTGCTGTTCCCTACATGGTATGGAGCGCGCTCATGCTCCTCATACCTATGCTTCTCATAGTGTTCTACGCGTTCACAGAGTCGGGGAATGATATATTGACGTTTCGTTTCACGCTGAATAATTTTATAAAATTCTTTACGGACAGAGACTTCCTTTTAGTGCTCTGGCGTTCGATAAAGATCGCGTTCAAGACTACGATAGTCTGCGTGCTGCTGGGTTATCCCATAGCTTATTTTATCGCTAATAGCTCCGACGTCGTAAGGAGCAGGCTCATACTCGCCATCACGCTCCCGACATGGATAAATATGCTGGTGCGCACCTATGCGTGGATCGGTATGCTCTCGGACGGAGGGGTGATACAGACCATACTCAGCTTCTTGGGGTTCGGAGAGGTCAAGCTGCTCTATACGGAGGGGGCCGTGCTTCTTGGCATGGTATACAATTTCATTCCCTTTATGATATTGCAGATCAATACCTCGCTCGCCAAGATGGACAGATCCCTGATAGAAGCGAGCCATGACCTCGGGGCGGACAGTATACAGACCTTTCTTAGAGTTACGCTCCCGCTATCTCTTCCGGGCGTGGTGAGCGGTATCTCATTGGTGTTCCTTCCCGCCGTCAGCTCATTCTCCATACCCAAGCTATTGGGCGGGGGACAATATTTCCTCATAGGAAATGTCATAGAGAATCAATTCATCACCGTGGGCGAGTGGAACTTTGGCTCCGCGATATCGCTCATAATCGCAGTGGTGATGATGGTCACGATGGCGTTGGTCAGGAGGCTTGAGGACTATTCAAACGGCGGAAAGGAGGAGAATTGATCGTGCAAAAAAAGAAACGCCCTATCGGAAAGCTGATAATGACGGTGGTCCTTATATTTTTCTATCTGCCGATACTCTTCATGATGGTCTTTTCGTTCAATGACAGCCGCTCACTGACGAGTTTCACAGGCTTTTCGCTACGCTGGTATGAAAAGATGTTGAGCGATTCGAGCATGATGGAGTCCCTATATACGACTATCTTCGTAGCCGTGATAGCTACTGCGGTATCGACTGTGCTCGGCACTATAAGCGCTCTGGGCCTCTCCAGGTCTCGAAAGGTCCTTAGGGACATCGTGCTCACGGTCAATGATTTTCCGATAATGAATCCGGAGATAGTCACGGCCATAGGACTCATGCTGCTCTTTATCACTTTAGATGTAGAACGGGGGCTTCTTACCATGCTGCTCGCGCACATAGCCTTTTGTACGCCCTATGTGATCCTCAGCGTTATGCCGAAGCTGCGCTCGCTGGATCCGAACCTTACGGACGCTGCCATGGATCTCGGAGCTACTCCGTGGCAGGCCCTCATAAAGGTCATAGTGCCGGAGATAAGAGTGGGCATAGTATCGGGCGCGCTTATCGCGTTCACCATGTCGTTCGATGATTTCGTCATCTCGTACTTCGTGACCGGGCGAGGTGTGAAGAACCTAAGTATCATGGTCTATACCATGAGTAAGAGGATAAATCCGAGCATAAACGCCATCTCGACATTGGTCGTGCTCTTTATCACGATAGTCCTCATACTTGCGAATGTCATACCTATCATAAGAGCAAGAAAGCACCAGGCAAAGCCCGTCGACGTTAGGCAGTAGGATACGTGCAGGATATAGCAGAGAAGCCGCGGGCTCTGTAAGATCTGCTTCCGCGGATAAATAAAATAAATTAAATGGAGGGATCCGTATGAAAAAGTCAGCATTGATCTTAGGAGGCGTC
>CAZQFD010000070.1:0-6241 GCA_964592535.1 uncultured Lachnospiraceae bacterium
CCGGTATAGATCTACCCGCTGAGGCAGCGACTAAAAATCTCGGATTTTCCACTACAGATATAGGTAGGACGACTCTCGCCACGAACTCTTTCGGACAGAACTATAACTGCACGATGATCCAGATGGCAGCGGCATATTGCTCCGTAGTGAACGGCGGAAACTACTATACTCCGCATGTAGTGAAGAGGATAGTCAATGATAGCGGCATCACCGTAAAGGAAGTGGAGCCCACCATAATGCGCGAGACTGTATCTGAGTCCACCTGCGATTTTATAAAAGAGGCGCTTTTTGAGACCGTAGAGCTGGGTACAGGCGGAGCGGCCGCCGTAAGCGGTTATAAAGTAGCGGGGAAGACGGGTACAGCCGAAAAATTGCCCAGAAGCGAGAAGAATTACCTTGTCAGTTTCTGTGGATTCGCGCCTGTAGACGATCCTCAGCTCGTATGCTATATAGTTATAGATCAGCCGGATCTCGAAGGCGAAGATCAGGCGCACAGCTCCTTTGCCTCGGAGATATTCTCGAAGATAATGGCGGAGATCCTGCCGATGGTCGGCTGTTATCCTGAAGAAGTGGACGCTTCGGAATATGGAGCTCCCGCGACTTCATGGGCAGAGACTGGCACTGAGAGCGAGACTGCGGATACTAAAGAGGACGAAGGCGTTTTGGAGAGAGGGACCGAGGCCGCCTCCGCAAGCCCTTCCGAGAGCGCGGCGGAGACAAGCAGCGAGACGGAGCGCTCAAGTGAGGCGGTCGAGACGGACGCCTACGAAACTCTCCCGGCTGAGACGGATGAGTATATCCAGGGAGATGACGGCGGATCCGAGCTTCCGGATGCTCTTACGGATAAGCTCATAGAGGAGGGCCTATATTCAGAGACCTCCGGATCTGCGGATGGGAGCTCGGGGATCACGGATATAGATAACGCACCTGAGATATAAAGGATCTTATAAAGGATGAGACGATAGTATGCTTGACCGAAAGCTTTTGATATATACCGTGCTGTCTATGTTCATAGCCTTTGCAGCGGTGTGCCTTACGGCACCTCGCTTTATCTCGTTCTTACATAAGCTTAAGTTCGGGCAGGAAGTAAGGGACGACGGGCCGCGGACTCATCTGAAAAAACAGGGTACGCCTACGATGGGAGGGATATTCATCCTGCTTGCGGCAGCAGCGGCGGTCGTCATAGTCCTTTTTGCTCACGGCTTTGATAAGGACGCGGCTCTGGTGCTCTTTCTGAGCCTTGCCTTCGGAGCCATAGGTTTTACGGACGACTATCTCAAGATACACAGACACCATTCAGAAGGCCTTAAACCTCTGCAAAAACTTATCCTGC
Organism: uncultured Lachnospiraceae bacterium; assembly: GCA_964592535.1. GTDB lineage: Bacteria > Bacillota > Clostridia > Lachnospirales > Lachnospiraceae > Avilachnospira. Next base: position 1,334 of record CAZQFD010000070.1, read on the forward strand.
AGCTTATAGTGACGCTGATCTTCGCGATATTCGCGTACGGTCACTCAAGCTTCGGTGGAAGGATATTCATACCTTTTATGGGGATCGGCGAAGACGCGGCCCTTTGGATAGACCTTCCCGCCGTACTATTCATCCCCTTTGCGATGCTGACAGTGCTCGGCACAGACAACGGAGTCAATTTCACAGACGGACTGGACGGACTGAGCTCCTCCGTCACTTCGATAGTGGCTGGCTTTTTCACCATAGCGGCTCTGATATATGGGGTCGGAGTAAGTATGACCTCGGCGGCGATCTTGGGAGCGCTGCTCGGTTTCCTTTTGTTCAATGTCTATCCGGCTAAGGTCTTTATGGGAGACACGGGATCGCTCGCGCTGGGAGGCTTCGTCTCCGGTGTGGCTGTAGTCATGGGCATGGAGCTCTATATCCTGATAGTGGGTTTTATCTATCTATTGGAAGTGGTGTCCGTTATCATACAGGTGGCTTATTTTAAGGCCACAAAAGGCGAGCGCTTCTTTAAGATGGCGCCCATACATCATCATTTTGAACTCATGGGCAATTCCGAGACACGTATAGTGGCGGCTTTCACCATAGTGACTTTTTTGCTGTCTGTGTTATCGATGTTGGGCGTTTTGATATATGTTTGATCTCCTGAGGAGGAAGAGATGTCGAATGATAGAAGGATATTTATCGCCGGAGCCGGAAAGAGCGGTATAGCGGCATCAAAGATGGTGTTGAGATTGGGCGGCGAAGTAGTGCTCTACGACAGCGCCGAGGATATAGATGAGTATAGTTTGATGTCGAATTTCGGGCCTAGGGATCGGATCGAGTTCATATGCGGAGAGCTTACGAGGGCCAAGGTCATGGGAGCCAACCTCGCGGTGCTTAGCCCCGGGATACCGCTCGATGCGAGATTCGTATCAGTGCTCAACGATGAGAAGATCCCCGTCATAGGGGAGCTGGAGCTCGCGTATCAGGCTTCTAAGGGAAGTATCTGCGCCGTGACGGGTACGAATGGGAAGACCACGACGGTAGCTCTTATAGGAGCTGTCCTGAAGACGCATTTTGAGGACGTGCATATCGTAGGAAATATAGGCGAGCCGTTCTCGACGGAGGCCTTAGATACGAAGGATGACTCGGTGACGGTAGCCGAGGTGAGCTCATTCATGCTGGAGACGATATTGGACTTTCACCCGCGTGTGAGCGCCATCCTCAACATCTCCCCGGATCATCTCGACCGCCACCACGGGAGCATGGCGGAATATATCCGCTGTAAGAAAGCTATCACCCGCAATCAGACCGAAGAGGACTTCGTGGTACTGAATTACGGAGACATCCTTCTTCGGGAGTTCGGGCTCGATAAAAAGTTAAAGCCGAAAGTAGTCTGGTTCACGACCGGAGAAAGACCGAAAAAGGGCGAATATCTCTATCTTGAGGACGGCGGGATATATCTGAACGATACAAAGACCGTGACGGAGCTTTTGGACATACACGAGCTTAAGCTCTTAGGTGAGCATAATTATGAGAATGTCATGGCAGCCGCCGCGGTGAGCCTTAAGATGGGTGTGCCCATCACGAGCGTAGTGAAGGCGCTGAAAACTTTCGAGGGCGTAGAGCACAGGATAGAATTCGTAAGGGAGCGGAGCGGAGTCAAATATTATAATGATTCCAAGGGGACCAATCCCGAGGCAGCGCTCAGAGCGCTGCGGGCTATGCCGGGACCGGTGCTCCTCATAGCCGGAGGCTATGATAAGCACGCCGCCTATGACGAGTGGGTAAAGGAGTTTAACGGCAAAGTAAAGTTTCTTATATTATTGGGAGAAACGAGAGACAGGATAGCGGAATGTTGTAAACGATATGGTTTTTCGTACGTCATGTACGCCGACGATATGGAGGAGGCCGTAAAGGCCTGCGCCTCATACTCGGACGAGGGAGACTGCGTGCTCTTAAGCCCCGCCTGCGCGAGCTGGGATATGTTCGATAACTTTGAGCAAAGAGGCAGGATCTATAAGGAGCTCGTAAACGCGCTGTAAGAAGGCTCGGGATATTGAATATATATAGCAGTATATGGGAAAGGAGGTAAAGCCGTGGCAGCATCAAAGGCTAAAAAAGCCCGAACTGACAGCCCTTATAAAAAGGGCGGCGTAAGGACGGCCGCGAAAGCAAGAGAAGCTACCGCTTCCGAAGATAGGCGAAGCGGTAGGACAGCGAGCAGCTATGATGTAGGCCAAGGTATGCTAAAGACCTCCATCACCCATATAGATGAACATAGACACAGGACGGGATCGATTGACGCTCCCGTAAAAAGACAGGGTGTAGGGACATCCTCGCGGGGAGCTGCGGCGGTCGTCACGGATAACGGAGGGAGAGGCCGTGCCGCATCGATACCAAACAGCAGAAAAGGGGGCGCAGGGGAAAAGGCTGCTCTGCCTAGACTTAAGAGATATTATGACCTGTACCTGCTTATCGTAGTGCTCATGATATTCTGTTTAGGACTCCTTATGGTATATTCGAGCTCCCAGTATACAGCCCTGATGAACGGACGTTCCCATGACTATTATTTTAAGAGACAGTTTTATATAGGCCTCGGCGGAGTAGGGATAATGTTGTTCTGCTCGATATTCAGCGGATCTGTGATAAAGCTCGCAAAAAAACTGTCCTTCGTATACCTTGTAGTGACGACGCTCATGCTCGTTGCCACGCTCCTGATGGGACGAAGCTCGCACGGAAGTTCCCGATGGCTCAGCTTATTCGGAGTATCGCTGCAGCCTACAGAGTTTGCTAAGATCGGTATCATCCTTTATATAGCCTCTGTAGTCTCAAAGTACGGTTTCAGTATAGGCCGCTTCAATAGGCGGAACGCCATTATACTCATCATCGCGATAGTGCCGTCCATGTTAGTGGCGTCTGAGAACCTGAGCTCGGGGATCATAATGGTGGGCGTAGCCTTCTCTATGTATTTCGTGGCATGCAAAAATTGGAAGCTTTTCATAGTCATAGGAGTGACAGCCCTTTTTGTATTGCTCGCCACGAAGCCGCTCATCCGGTATATCGTGGAGTCAAGGAATATCACGAATATCGATGATATGCAGTATCAGTTGAAGCGGATATTCGCCTGGGCCTGCCCTGAGATATTTCCTGATAACGCCTATCAGACGCTTCAAGGACTTTATGCTATAGGCTCCGGAGGACTTACCGGACAGGGGCTTGGGGAGAGTATACAAAAATACGGAGCGCTGCCTGAAGCTTCTAATGATATGATCTTTGCCGTGATCTGCGAGGAACTGGGATTCATAGGAGCAAGTGCGATAGTGCTGATCTATATATTTATCATCCTAAGGCTCGTGGATATAGCGCGTTATGCGAAGGATCTCTTTAGTTCTATGGTCTGTGTGGGAGTCGTCGCACATATCAGCATACAGGTGATACTGAATATAGCCGTCGTGACGGGGACCATACCCAACACGGGAGTGACATTGCCGTTTATAAGCTACGGAGGCTCCGCCCTGCTCTGCACCATGGCGGAGATCGGTCTTGCGCTCGCGGTATCGCATGAGGTCTACAGTGAGGCGTGAGCGGAGTGGGTATTTTGAGCGATAGAAATAAAGAAGGTCAGGGAGAGAAGGCTCTCGGTCGCGAGGAGGACAAAAGTAGACAGGAAAGGGACGGAAACTGGCTTCGTACCTGGCTGATGATCATGTTCGTGCTGCTCATACTTGTGATAGGCAGTCTTAGGATCGGCGAGATAAATGTCATCGGCAACGAGACATATACAGACGAGGAAGCAATAGCTCTCATATTTGACGAGAGCTATAAATATAACCCCATCGTCACCTTCGTGCTCAACAGATTCTTTGAACATAAGGAGCTCCCATTCATAGAGGACTATGATATACGCCTCAACGGGCCGTTCTCATGCGACCTTATCATCTACGAAAAGAGCATAGTCGGATATATCAGCTATATGAACAGCTATATGTATTTCGATAACGACGGAGTAATAGTCGAAAATTCGATGGAAGAGCTTAGGAGCGTACCGGAGATAACCGGGCTGAGCTTCGGACACATCGTCCTTAACAAGGCGCTGCCCGTAGAGGATGACGAAGTATTCTCGGAGATAATGAATATAACGCAGCAGCTCGGATCCTACGGCATAGAGAGCAAGGAGATACATTTTGACAGCGACGGGGACGTATCGATATTCATCTTAGATGGGGACGTGGAGGTGCTGCTCGGAGCGAATAGCGGCATAGACGCTAAGCTCATGGCGCTTAGGGATATGCTACCGGAGATCGAGGCGCGGGGCCTTAAGGGCACTTTGGATCTCGAGGATTATATCGAGGAGAGCAATAACGGTGTGAGCTTTAGGGTCAGGTCAGACGATACTGAGGCAGGAGAGAAGGATGAAACAGAGTCGGAAGAGAGTGACTTAGAGGACGAAACTATAGGACAAACGTAGGATATAAAAGAAAATATAGGAAATATTACAAAAATATTGCTTATAAATTAAATATTTAAAAGGTTCAAATTTCAAAGCCGGCAAAGGGTGAAAAAACTTGAAAAAAAAACATATAGGGCTTATAGTATTATAGAAACACTTTAGAAGGGCGGTACTGAAATGTTGGAAATAAAGCTTCCGGAAGATGAGGCTGCTGCAAAGATAATCGTAGTGGGTATTGGTGGCGCCGGAAACAATGCGGTAAATCGCATGATAGATGAAAATGTTGCTGGTGTAGAGTTTGTCGGTGTCAATACCGATAAACAGGCGCTTCAGTTCTGCAAGGCTCCTACACCTATACAGATAGGAGAGAAACTGACCAAGGGGCTCGGAGCGGGTGCAAGGCCTGAGATAGGTGAAAAGGCGGCCGAGGAGAGCGAAGAAGAGCTGCAGCAGATATTCAAGGGCGCGGA
>CAZQFD010000071.1:0-6083 GCA_964592535.1 uncultured Lachnospiraceae bacterium
AATTCTCTCACCATCATGCTTTCGCTCTATATGGCGGTCTCGGCGGTGTCCTTTATCGACGCAGGCATAGAGACGCTTAAAGATAAGCTTTTCAAGGTATTTTACGGAGCCTCGCTCTTTATAAATATCACCGCTATGATAATGTCGGCCTCCGACAACTCCCTTTTAGGGATCGCGGCCGTGTTTTTTGCACTACCGTTTTATGCTTGGAGGAGCCGGTGGGGTGTGATGTACTACACGCTCTCCGCGGCCCTGCTTTTCGCGTCGATGTATGTGACTGGAGCTGTCACCTCGGCAATAAAGGCTTTTAACGTGGCGGCGCAGATCTCAGGCGGTACGACCATGGACATCATGCCCGAAAACAAATGGGGCCTTCTGCTCGAGCTGTCATACGGAAAACAGGAGCTATGCGGCTTTGCCTTTCTTATACTTATGTTTATAGCCGTATTCATGTATATACTGAATCTCTCCGAATATGAAAAACGAAGGAAGTCGGTCATGAGCTACAGAGGCTCGAACTACGAGGCCTTTCTGACGGAGCCGATAGGTAAGGCTTTGCGAGTGGGTTGGGGCGTGCTGTGCGCTATGCTGGCTGTTTTTATCATCTGGGTCTTTTACGACGCCAACACAGGCGGACATCCCGAATGGTACAGCTCTTATTCAAACATCTTCATCTTCGGGGACCATTGGGGAACGAACCGGGGCTATAACTGGAAATTGCTGGTAGGCTACTTCGCGGCATTCCCTCTGTTTAGGAAGCTGTTGGGAACAGGCTTTGAGACCTATGGGATCTACAGCAGCAAGAACGACTATTACAATATGTTGCGCACCACGCACGAGATCTATGATTCCCCGCACAACGAATTTCTTCAGTATCTTTTCAGCACCGGGATATTCGGCGCGATAGCATATTACGGCACGATAGCGACGGCGGTATACGGAGGTATGTTTGGCATAAAACGCTTTAAGGCAAGGGCCACAGGGATCTCCGCGGCCTGCGCTTTCGCCGTCTTTTCATACACAGCGGCTTCTCTCATCAGCATCAGTGCGCCTACGGTCACGCCGATGATGATAATGCTGCTTTCGATCTGTGTAGGCGAGAGCTATGGAGACCGATAGAGATCTCATCAGTGTGATAATGCCTGTCTATAACGCTGAAGCTACCGTAGAAAAGGCAGCCCTGTCTATACTCGGGCAGGATCACAAAAAGATCGAGCTTTTGATTGTGGATGACGGCTCCGATGACAAAAGTCCTGATATATGCTGCAAACTTGCGGATGAATATGAGAATGTGATATATATCCTCAAAGAAAACGGAGGCCCCGCTTCGGCTAGGAACCGAGGCCTTAAGGCAGCCTCGGGACGGTTCATAGGCTTCATAGACGCAGATGACGAAGCGGCTGAGGATATGTATGAGAGCCTCCTTTCATATATACAAAGATACGAGACGGACATAGCGGTCTGCGGATATGTAAGAGGCCCTGCGTGGAGAAAAGCTCCAAGGTCTTCGGACAAGGGGAAAGAGGGTATAAAGCTCTACCGAGGAGCGGCAGAAGGCCTTTCGCTCCTTACAGATCTCGGACAGGGCTGTAGCTGGAGCCTTTGGAACAAGCTCTATCGAAGGGAACTCATAGCTGATCTCGCCTTTGATGAGACCATCCGCATGAATGAGGATCTCCTCTTTAATCTATGTGCGTTTGGAAAAGCTAAGAGTGTGTGCTATACAGGGTCAAGGCTCTATCGCTATGATGACAGCAAGGAGAGCCTGAGCCGAGACGTGAGCAAGGCGCGTTTTATATATGTTTTGGAGGGCCTTAAAAAGGGTCTTTGCTATCTGGAGAGCCTGGAGGGCGACATCGCGAAAGCTAAGACGGCGCTGAGAGCGGAACTCCTGAATCAGCTTTTGATGGCCGCAGAGGCCGCGCTCTTTCTGGGAGATGAAGAAGGCCTGCGAGTCCTCAGGACGGAGATATTGACGAAAAAGAGCGCTGAGGCCGAAAAGCTCCTTAAGACATATCAGCGTATGCTCGTGGGAGCTATGACAGTCTCCATGGGCTTTTATAAACTCATCTGTTATATGCAGCTTCCGCTGAAGCTCGCGCTTGGGGGCGGAGACATATATAAGGCCTGTAAAAAGACCGAAAGTAAGATAGAGCGGCCGAGCTAGACAAAGTAGACAAAGGAGCAGATCCTATGGAGGAGAACAAAAAAACATACGGTCTGCCTTTTTCGGTACTCATGTCCGTATATGAAAAAGAGAGGCCCGAATTTTTAAGACAGGCTCTTGAGAGCATATTTTACCAGACCTGCCCCATGGACGAGCTCCTACTCATCTGCGACGGGCCGCTGACCGCAAAGCTCGATGAGGTCATAGCCGAGTACGAGGCCTCCTACAAAGAGACAGTGAAGGTCATAAGGCTTAAAGAGAACGGAGGCTTAGGTAAGGCGCTCGCCGTAGGTGTTTCGGCCTGCAAAAATGAGTTGATCCTTCGCATGGACAGCGATGACATCGCTCTGCCGGATCGATTTGAAAAACAGCGATGTATGTTTTCCGAAGATGAGGAGCTTTCCCTAGCCAGTGGGACGATAGCGGAATTTACGACCATTCCTGAGGACGCTGCCTCCTATAGACGACTCCCATCATCGCATGAGGAGATACTTACCTTTGCTAAGCGGAGGAATCCCATGAATCACATGGCCGTAGCTTTTAAAAAGTCGGCCGTCCTTAAGTCGGGCAATTATCAGCCGATGGCGCTTGCGGAAGATTACTATCTTTGGGCGCGTATGCTCATGAGCGGAGTCAAGACTGCGAACCTTCCCGATGTGCTGGTATACGCGAGGGCGGGCAGAGGTATGATAAAGCGGAGAGGTGGTATCAGATACGCGGCCGCTGTGATAAGGTTGGAAAAGGCCCTATACAGGACGGGCCTTATAAACAGAGCGGAAGCCATGGAAAACATCCTTATCAGAGTGACGACGAGCCTGATACCTGAGAGCTTTAGGCAGTGGGTGTACAGTCGCTTCCTAAGATAAGGCGGCAGTTCGATGAACGGAAACAAAAACAGAGAATATGAAAAAAAAATAGTGAAGCTGCTTGCGGCAGCCACTATCATAGCGCTTGAGACGGCCATATACGGCTATGTGTGGAATGAATATCTGAACTCTACGCTCGAATTTCCGTTCTGGCGCAGGGGAAACTGGCTCATCGTGGCCCTTTATGCCATCCTCCTTTTGTTTTTCAATCAGATGTACGGCGGACTGAAGGTCGGATTCCTGCGCAGAGGCAATCTGATATACTCGCAGATATTGTCGGTGACTTTCGTCAATATCATAACCTTTATACAGATAGCCCTCATAGATAAGCAATTTTCCAGCTTCCCCTATATAGCCGCCATCGAGTGTGCGGATGTGATAGTTATCGTGTTCTGGTGCTTTATCTTTCAGCATATATATTTCGGGGCGTTTCCACCGAGACGTATGCTGCTCGTATACGCCAAGCAGCCAGACATGAACCTCATGGGGAAGATAAATTCAAGGGACGATAAATACATCCTCGCGGGCACGATCAATATGAGCCAGGGCATGAAGCGCGTCATGAAGACCGCGGAAAAGTACGACGCGGTGATATTAGGCGATATACCGGCCGAGCGGAGGAACGACCTTCTAAAAGCCTGCTACCGCAGGAACATCCGCACCTATACTCTGCCTAAGATAAGCGATATTATCATAAGGTCGGCGGTCGAACTGAATATCTTCGACTCGCCTCTGTATCTTTCAAGGAATGAAGGCCTTAGTATCCAGCAGGAGATCGTAAAACGCGTGTCCGATATAGCGATTTCCGCCGCCGCTCTCATAGTGACCTCGCCCCTTTTCCTCCTGATAGCCATAGCCATAAAGCTGGAGGACGGCGGAACGGTGCTCTATAAGCAGACAAGGCTGACAAAGGATCGAAAAAGTTTTGAGATCTATAAATTCCGTACCATGACGCAGGATGCGGAGAAGCTCTCGGGAGCCGTGCTCGCGGCGGAGCACGACGCCAGAGTGACAAGGGTCGGAAGACTGCTTCGCGTATGCAGGATGGATGAGCTCCCTCAATTTATAAATATCCTAAAAGGGGAGATGAGCGTAGTAGGCCCCAGGCCTGAGAGGCCCGAGATCGCCGAAAGGATAGAAAAGGAGATCCCCGAGTTCGCGTTGCGCCTTAAGGTCAAAGCGGGGCTTACAGGCTACGCCCAATTTTACGGGAAATACAACACTACCCCCTATGACAAACTGAAACTAGATCTGACTTATATACTCAACTACTCATTTTTACTGGACCTTAAGCTCATGATACTCACGCCCAAGATACTTCTCTTGAAGGAGAGCACCGAAGGCATAAAGCCCGAGGACGGTGGGGATCATGACGATACCATAGCCGGAAATGTCTGAAGATCGTCTCGAAAGGAAGGGTATGAAAGACGAAAAGCTTCTCTCCATTGTAATGCCTGCCTATAATGCTGAGGATCAACTGGCCGAAGGTCTTCAGTCTCTTTGTATTGAGGAGATATTGGATGAGATAGAGGTCATAGTCATAAACGACGGTTCGACCGACGGCACCGAGAAGGTGGCAAACAGCTTCAGAGACAGCTATCCATCCACGGTGAGAGTCATAAATAAGGAAAACGGAGGGCATGGATCGGGCATAAATGCAGGGCTCAAAGCCGCTAAGGGCAGATATTTTAAAGTAGTGGATTCCGATGATTGGGTGGAGAAGGCTGCTTTCTTGGATCTCATAAAGGAGCTTCGCGGGACGAAGGCTGACATAGTATCCAGCGGCTTTTATTGGGCCTACGATGATGGTAGCGGAGACTTAAATGGTTTTAAGAAAAAAGCGGAGATCAAGGAGCCGTTTAGGGGCGTAGAGTACGGAAAGATCTACGATTTTGACAGCATAGCGGATCGGATCTATATAAAAATGCACTCCATGACCATAAGGACGGAGCTGCTTCGCCGCGCTATGGAGGAGCAGGGACTCATGATAGACGAAGATTGCTACTATGTGGATGCTGAATACATCCTTTACCCGATCCCCTATGTGAAGACCATAAGCTTTATAGACGACTTCGTGTACATATATAGGATAGGCCGCACGGGGCAGAGCATAAGCCTTGAGAAGATGCGAAAAAATGAGGCAGATTATGACAAGGTGCTGACCTCACTGATAAGCTTTTATAAGGCCGCCACAGGAAGCATCGAGGACGAAGCTTCTGCCGAAGACACGAAGTCAAACTGCGAGCCAAATGACTGCGAAGATCTGGGAGCCTTGTGCAATGAGATGGGACGAAGGCCGGCACTTTCCGCAAAGAAGCGCCTCTACATAAGCCGTGTGATAGCGCGGGTCGCGGCCGGGAAAGTGAAGATAATACTCAGCTATCCGGCTTCCGAGCCGTCAAAAAAGCGGCTCATAGACTTTGAAAGATACCTAAAACGGACCTGTCCGGACGTATACTACGCCTCGCAAAACAAAGCCGTGCTGCTCCTTAGAAAAACCCGATACCTGCTGTATCCGCTTGCGTCATGGCTGGTGAGGAAGAGTTGAATCAGTCTAGGTATTTCCGCTTATTTATCATTCAGTTGAGATGTAACACATGCATTGTGATCCTACAGCAGATAGGGTCAAATTTTCTGGAGCGTCTTGAATTGCGAAGAAAAACGCTGTATGATTGTTATTGATGGAGCAAGATGGAGGATGGATATGGACCGAGAGATCATAGCCCAGGAGGGAGACCATTCGCCGGAAGAAGGAATGAAAAACATGAGCGAACAGGAGAGATTGGTGTATGAATGCCTGCAATGGATCTATGCCGACCCGGACCCCAACGAGGCGATTGACCGGCTGCTGGCCTTTATGGGCGAGCGGTTCGGCTGCCAGCGGACGTATATTTTTGAACAGAACGCAGCGGGCAGATATGACAACACCTATGAGTGGTGCGCCCCCGGCGTGGCCAGCCAGAAGGAGCTGCTCAAGGGCGATATTCAGGGGGAGGTGGACTTGTCTCATGAGTGTTCGGTGCTTATCCGGGATATAGAGGACATCCGGG
>CAZQFD010000072.1:0-6075 GCA_964592535.1 uncultured Lachnospiraceae bacterium
GATATAGAGGCATCCAAGCCTTAGAAAGACAGAGCTTAGGAGGGCGGGAGATATCGACATCCCCGCCCTTTTACGATGATGACACAGGCCAGGTCCCCGCTAGGGTCACTCTCGCTGAGACCAAAGTGATACAAGGGTCTCAGCGTTTTTTTGTGTAACGGTGAAAAGGAGCCTCGGCTCCTTTTTATGCCGATATGACATTTTCCTCTATGTTTTTGTGGACAGTCTAAGACGCAGGATATATAATTAAGGCATCAGTCGATACACCTAACGCGATACTTATACCCATGGTTTAGGGGCAGCGTTCCAGTATCGACTTTCTCCTATGAGCAGAAGGACCGGGAACGGGAGTAGGGCCTATTTATTTTACAGTCGCCCGAAAAAGAGATATGAAGCACCCTGATCATTATGACACAGACCTTGCTACGTCAAGGAGGATGTCAAAAGTGAAATTAAAGCGGGGAGACATGGAAAGCCGGCTTGCTAAAGCACTGTGGCATGAAGGCTACAGATACAGGCTGAATTATACAAAGCTCCCCGGATCTCCCGACATCGCTATCTTAAGATATAAGATAGCGATATTTGTAGACGGAGAATTTTGGCACGGCTATGATTGGACAAAGAAAAAACAGAGACTGCATCGAAATAGAGAGTATTGGATAGAAAAGATAGAAGAAAATATGGCGAGGGATCTAAAAGTCGATAAGGAGCTCATGGTGATGGAGTGGACGCCGATACATTTTTGGTCAAAGGACATCGAAAAAGACCTGCAAGGTGCGGTAAAAACGATAAAAGAGCTTATATTCGACCGTTCTATCGATAGAGGCGGCTTTCGGTGAGCATTGCCAAGGCTTCCCATAGGCGCCGTTTGCTTTAAGATACCTCTCAAATCTATAATGAGAAAGCTGTTAAGGAGCTATGGATCTAAACGATGATATAAAAATTATGATAGATAGCGCGGGCCCGGGAGCTGTCCCGCCCGAGGGAGGCGCGGAGCGTCAGTATTATTTTATAAAAGCCGCGGGAAAGCTTGCGAAGGCCTTGTTCGATGAGGGACTTAGGAGCGGGGCTGCATTGGAAAGATACGGAAACGATAAGCTTAAAAAGCTGCTTTGCGATGAGGCCGTCGGTACTTTCCATACCGTGACCTTCGGCTGTCAGATGAACGCGAGGGATTCGGAGAAGCTTTCGGGCATATTGGAGGCTATCGGCTATGAGGAATGTGAAGATGAGCTTGACGCAGATCTCGTCATCTTCAATACCTGCACGATCAGGGAAAATGCGAACGAACACCTCTACGGAAGGCTCGGCCGTTTAAAACAGATAAAAAAACATAGGCCTGATATGCTGATAGCTATCTGCGGCTGCATGATGCAGGAAAAGGACGAGGTAGAAAAGATCGCCAGGGTCTATCCCTATGTAGACATCATGTTCGGCACGCATAATCTTTATACCTTTGCCGAGCTTATATATACGGCTTTGAAAAAGCGGCAGGAAGAAAAGAAACGCCGCCCGCTCATATCGGTATGGGAGAGCTCCGGCGATATAGTAGAGGATCTTCCGCAAAAGAGGAAGTTTCCCTTCAAGCAAGGCGTAAATATAAGCTTTGGCTGTGATAATTTCTGTTCTTATTGTATCGTGCCCTATGTTAGGGGACGTGAAAAGAGTCGAAAAAAAGAGGATATACTTTCGGAGGTCGAACGGCTCGGGCGCGAAGGCGTAAAAGAGATAATGTTGCTCGGCCAAAATGTCAATTCCTACGGCAGGGGGCTTTCCGAAAAGGTGAGCTTCGCGAACTTGCTCGAAGCTGTGGACGAGCTTTCCGACAAGGTGGGCATAGAAAGGATCAGATTCATGACTTCCCACCCAAAGGATCTCTCGGACGAACTTATAGAGGTCATGGCAAAGGGCAAGCATATCATGCGCCAATTTCACCTGCCGCTTCAATCCGGATCGGATCGAATACTTAAACTCATGAATCGGCATTATGACAGCTCTGTATATTATGAGAGGGCTATGAAGCTCAAAAAGGCCGTGCCCGATATATCCATAAGCACAGACATCATCGTAGGCTTCCCCGGAGAGACCGAGGAGGATTTTGAGGCGACGCTTCGTATGGTAGAGGCCATGAGATATGACGCGGCCTATACATTTTTGTATTCTGAGCGAAACGGCACGCCTGCGGTAAGGCTTAAGGATAAGGTAGACGATAAGACGGCGAAGGAGAGGTTCGGGCGGCTCCTCGCGCTTCAAAATGCCATAGCGGCCGAAAACTGCGAGAAGCTCGTGGGGAAGACTCTCCCCGTGCTTTTTGAGGAAGTAAATGAAAAAGACCGAAGGCTCTTAAGCGGAAGGCTTGAAAACAACGCCGTGGTCCATGTGGAGGCTCCCGAGACGCTCATAGGGCGGATAGCCGATGTTGAGCTTACGAAGGCTCATGGTTTTTACTATACCGGGATACTGAGGTAGAGGATGGCTGAAAAGAAAATGTCGCCTATGATGGCGCATTATCTGGAAACGAAAAAACAATATCCGGATTGCATATTGTTCTATAGGCTCGGTGATTTTTATGAGATGTTCTTTGAGGACGCCAAATTGGTCTCGGAGGAACTGGAACTCGTGCTCACGGGGAAGGACTGCGGCCTTGATGAAAGAGCTCCGATGTGCGGTGTGCCGTATCATGCCGCCGATAACTATATCACAAGGCTCGTAAAAAAGGGCTATAAAGTGGCGGTCGCGGAACAGGTAGAGGATCCGGCGCTTTCAAAAGGCCTCGTAAAGCGAGAGGTCATAAGGGTCGTCACACCAGGCACTATCATCACTAGCGAAGCTCTCGACTCGGGAAAGAACAATTACCTCATGGCTATAGCTTATATCTGCGGGAATTTCGGCATCTCTGCCATAGATATAGGTACGGGCGATTTTTATGCGGCGGAGACCTCAGACGTCAGGTCGCTCATGGACTATGTGTCGCGCTTCGACCCTTCGGAACTTATAGTAAATGATGAATTTTCCATATCGGGAGCGGAGATCGATAAGCTTAAGGGAAAGGGCCGCCCTCTCATAGAGACGGTTCCTGCCGAGTATTTTAAGGAAGAAGAAGCCCGGAGCCTCTTGAAGGAGCATTTTGATGGTCCGCTTACGGGGCTTGGCATAGCGGAGCTCTCTGCGGGCGCTATAGCCGCGGGAGCGGTGCTTCGCTATGTATATGACACCCAGTTTTCGAGCGTAAGCTATATCACCGGCATAAAGCTTTATGAGTTCTCGGACCATATGCGTCTCGACTCCTCGACGCTCCGCAATCTGGAGCTTTTAGAGACGCTGAGAGAAAAAGAAAAAAAGGGCAGTCTCCTATATGTATTGGACAAGACCAAGACAGCCATGGGCGCCAGACGCTTAAGGAGCCTCATATCCGAGCCGCTCGTCTCAAGGCCCCGCATAGAGCAGAGGCTGGACTGCGTAGAGGAGCTGTGCGAGAGATATATAGACAGAGAGGAGCTCTCGGAATACCTGAGGCCGGTATACGATCTCGACAGACTATTGTCTCGTATAAGCTCGGTGAGCGCGAATCCAAAGGACCTTTTGATGTTCAGAAGGTCGCTCTCGATGGTTCCGCATATAAGACAGCTCCTTGATACCTTTTCCTCGGAGCTCTTAAGGGAGATCCTAAGCGATACGGAGGAGCTGCCCGAGCTTAGAAAGCTACTGGAGAGAGCCATAGACGATGAGGCTCCGGTCTCGCCCAGAGACGGAGGCATCATAAAGCAGGGCTTTAGTGAAGAAGCCGATAGGCTCCGATTTACGAGAGACCATGGAAAGGAACTGCTGCTTCAGCTTGAACAGGACGAAAGAGAAAAGACCGGTATCAAGAAGCTGAAGATAAAGTTCAACAAGGTATTCGGATATTCCATAGAGGTATCTAACAGCTTTAAGGACCTGGTGCCGGAACGCTATCGGCGCAAACAGACGCTCGCAAACGCGGAGCGTTATATCACGGATGAGCTTGAAAAGCTGCAGGAGGAGCTTTTAGGCGCGGATGAAAAGCTAAAAGCTCTCGAGTACGCGCTATTTCTCGATATAAAGGAACAGGTATCAAAGGAAGCGGGCCGTATACATAAACTAAGCTTTGCTCTCGGGATGCTGGATGTGCTCTGCTCGCTCTCGCTCGTAGCCCAGCGAAATTCCTATGTGCGTCCTACCATAAATGAGGACGGACGTATCGATATAAAGGAAGGAAGACACCCGGTAGTGGAGCGCATGTTGGGAGAAGAGATATTCATCCCCAATGACACCTATCTGGATGAGGACGACCACAGTCTGAATATAATCACCGGGCCCAACATGGCGGGGAAATCCACCTATATGCGGCAAGTCGCACTCATCACGCTCATGGCGCAGATGGGTTCCTTCGTGCCGGCTAAAAAAGCGGATATAAGTATCTGCGACAGGATATTTACAAGAGTCGGGGCTTCGGACGATCTGGCAAGCGGACGGTCTACTTTCATGGTGGAGATGACCGAAGTCGCGTCGATCCTCAAAAATGCCACCAAGCACAGCCTCTTGATATTGGACGAGATAGGCCGCGGCACTTCTACCTACGACGGACTGTCTATAGCTTGGGCTGTGACCGAATATATAAGCGATAGAGAAAGATTGGGCGCAAAGACTCTTTTTGCGACTCATTATCACGAGCTTACGGAGCTCGAGGGCAAGCTTGCGGGCGTGCATAACTATTGCATAGCCGTAAAGGAAAATGAGAACGGATTGATTTTTTTAAGAAAGATAGTACCGGGCGGGGCGAACAGATCCTATGGAGTGGCGGTCGCGAGGCTTGCGGGAGTGCCCGAGGAGGTGACGAGACGCGCGGACGAGATATCGGAGGAGCTTGGCTCGGCGGATATACTAAGGGCGGCGAAGGAGACGGTCTCAAATGCGAAAGAGACGAAGCCCGAAAAGCCCGTAAAGATAAATATCTCAGAGGAAGAGCTTAAGCTTCAAAAAGAGGTCATAGAAAGGCTTAAGAAGGTCGATACTTCCACGCTCACGCCGATAGAGGCCCTGCTTCTCATAGACGAGCTTCAAAAGACGCTAAGCGAGGACAGATAAAGGACTTATGATTTTAAGTGAGGCATGGAGAGGACGGCGTTGATCTTATTACTGGATAAAGAAACGATAGAAAAAGTAGCGGCGGGGGAGGTCATAGACCGCCCCGAAAGCGTCGTAAAGGAGCTTATAGATAATGCCATAGACAGCGGCGCGGACAAGATAAGCATAGAACTGAGCGGCGGCGGCATCGAACTCATAAGGGTCACGGATAACGGCTGCGGGATAGCTGCCGGCGAGGTAAGGACGGCCTTTATGCGGCATGCTACATCTAAGCTGCGCACGGCTGAGGATCTGGATCATATAAGGACGCTCGGCTTTAGGGGCGAGGCGCTGGCTTCCATATGCGCGGTCTCAAAGACCGAGCTCATCACAAAGCCCGAGAACGATCTCTCAGGCACGCGGTATGTCATCGAGGGCGGAGAGGAAAAAGAGTTTTCGGAGGTAGGGGCACCTAACGGGTCCACCATGATAGTAAGAGACCTTTTTTACAATGTGCCCGCGAGACGAGAGTTCCTAAAAAGCCCTCGGACCGAGGCCTCCTATGTGACCGATGTGGTGGAGAAGGCCGCGCTCTCTCATCCAGAGATAGCCTTTACCTATATCTCGGATAAGCGGACGATACTTTCGACCTTAGGAGGCGGAAGGCTCCTCGAGGTCATATATACGGTCTATGGGAGAGAGGTGACGAAAAACCTGATCTCATTTGAGAGGTCATATGACGGCGAGGGGATGAGACTTTCCGGCTATCTCGGAAAGCCTATCATCTCTCGCTTTAAGAGAGACCTTGAGATATATTTCGTAAACGGCAGAGCTGTGAAGTCAAAGCCCGTGGAAAAGGCCATAGAAGACGCCTATGAGGGCTTCATGATGCAGCATAAGTTTCCGTTCGCCGTCATCTCGGTGGATATAGACCCCGGGCTTATAGATGTCAATATCCATCCGAAAAAATCCGAGCTTCGCTTTTCCGAT
>CAZQFD010000073.1:0-5995 GCA_964592535.1 uncultured Lachnospiraceae bacterium
ACTGCGTAAGCGAGATGTCCGTCGATCTCGGCTTTTTCGGCACTCGTCTCTACCCCTTCTGCTCTTTTCGCTGCCTTTTTAAGCGCCAGCCTTACTAGATATACTGAAAGCTTCCCTGGCAAAAGCCCTAAGAGCAGCCTTTCCAAAGCCTCAAGATCTCCGATCCTCCGGTCGATCTCCCGCCTAAGATAGGATATAAGCCTCTCATCATCCATGTCGGGAAGGAGGCAGAGGCTCAGCTCGAGGCTACAGCCTCTTTTAAGGTATACGGCCGCGTAGCGGGATATATCCATGACACATATACCGCTTATGCCGTCTCCTCCGATCTGAACTTCCCCCTTTGAAACATAACTTTTTATATCATCATCCGAGCAGACCGAAAGCGTGACTTTCGCCTCAAAACGCACGCCTTTAAGCTCATCTAGGGACCCCTTTGGTGGCCTGAGCGCGCAGAGCGCCGGCTGAAAGGGCTTAAAGCTGTGCCCGAGCACCTTTAGGATCGGATATATGGATGAATCGGACCCTGTCGCGGGCGCCGCGTTGGAGCCTGTCGCGAATATGACCGACTCCGAAATGAAGCTCCCCTTATCTGTATCAAGACGCCATCTATCCGACTTATCTTTTGTCTTTTCCGGATATAAAGCCTCGGGCGTGCAGCTAAAGACGAACATCACCCCGAGCCTCCTACATTCGTCTAAGAGCGCGTACAGGACGCTAGCAGACTCCATGGACGCGGGATAGACATAGACCGCTTCCTTATCAAAGCGATAGCTTCTTTGCGTCGTCTCGAGGCCAAGCTCCCTAAAAAAAGCCACGCAGTCCGAAAAGTCGAACGTTTTCACCGTCTTAAGCGCAAAGGACATATCGCCGTGATAAGCCCGCGAAAGCGCCTCGTCCTCGCCTCCTCTCCTAATGCGGCCGTTAGTGAGATTGCACTTTCCACTCCCTGTGAGAAGGAGCTTCTTTCCGGCTGAAGCATTATGTTCTATGACAGTCACCGCGGCCCCGCACCTTGCCGCCGAGACGGCGGCCATAAGCCCCGAGGCTCCGGCTCCTATTACGATCGTTCGTTTCATGATAGCAAGAGTCCTCAGCGCATAAAGCCTATGCGTCTTGCGAACCTGTATATCCCGCCTCCCATGGGCATCTGTAGAAGCTCGGACTTATTGAACGCCTTAAGGATAAAGAGCAGCACGAAATAGACTAAAAGGGCAACAAAGATACATATCACAACGCTGAGCCCTAAGCCGATCCTCGAGACCGCAAGCGCTTCGGGAATGATGAAGCCCAATCCTCTATATGCCCAGTAGACGGCGGCGCCCATACCTATAGAGGCCGCAGTCGGTATGATATAAGTCTTTTTCAGATCCTGCTTATATCGAACGTGTCTATGTATGCAACGGGAATTCATCGCACAGACCATCATCGCAAAGCCTATGTTAGCCAGGAGCACCGAGTAGATCCCGAGCTTCGGCACACATAACAGGAATGCGAGTATCAATATATGAAATACCAAAGAAACAGCTGAATTTTTAAGCGGCTCGGAAAGGTAGCCCAGTCCCTGCAATATACCGTTCGTAACGGTCGAAAGCGAAAAAAACACTACTGCGACCGCTCCTATCATCACCACCCTTATGAGAGTGGTGTTGTCCTCCGTATGAAAAAGCAGGTCGCAGATAGGCTCCGCAAGGACTATAAGACCTACCGTAGCCGGGATGGCGATGAGCATGGAGAACCTTATCGTCATCCTTATCTTGTTTATGATGAGCTTTCTGTCTCTCGAAGCAACGGCGTTCGTAAGAGACGGTATCAGTGAGGAGCTCAGAGAATTGGCTATCGCCACGGGTACGTTAAAGAGTATACGATATTCCCCGTATATTCCCCACAGAAGCACAACGGAGGCCCCCAGGCCCAGAGAGGTCATGATGTTGCTGAAGATGAGATCGTCTATGACGGAGCTTATATTGTAGACGCAGGAGCTTATAAGTATAGGGAGCAAGGTGACAACGAGCACCTTCGCTATGTGTCCGTATGATTCAGGCCTTTTTAAGCGTCTCCTCGCACGGCCTCTCTGTCTCACGCTCTCGGCTTTCGGCGCTCTTTTTTCCACACCGTAGAGGAACAGTAAAAGTATAAAGAATAGGAGCGCGACCAACGCTCCCGCTCCCGTGCCTATCGTGCCTCCCGCGGCTCCGTAAGCGTAGGAAAATTCGGTCTCATTATAGATATAGTTCGCCTTTACACCGTAGTCGAACAGGAAATAGGCCATCAGTACAGAGACTAAAGCGTTCACGATCTGCTCTATGATCTGTGATAAGGCTGTGGGGGTCATATCTCCGGTTCCCTGAAAATAGCCCCGAAGGAGCCCAAGGTAGGCCATGATCCAGATGGTAGGAGCCAGAGTCTTAAGCGCGTATTCGCAGAAGGGCTTACCCATAAGCGCAGCTATCGTCCCCGCGCCGAAATACATGAGCGCACAGGCTATCCCTCCCGCCAATGTACAGTATATGAAGGCCACTCTAAGTACTCTTTGGACATCTCGGATCCTACCGCCTGCAAGCCTTACTGAGATCAGCTTCGATATGGCCGTAGGCAGAGAATAAGACGAAAGTATCAGGAGGATGTTGTAGATATTGTAGGCCGAGGTATAGTAACCATTGCCCACCGTGCCTATGATCTCCACCAAAGGTACACGATAGAGCATACCTATCAGCCTACAGACTATGCCCGCGATCGCGAGTATGCTGCCTTGGACTATGAAATTCCCGTAGCGGTCTTTTTTATCCATCGTATCAAAGCTTTGAGGCTTCTCTCGTATAGCCTACGCTCTCTAAGATAGCCTCCTGCCTCTTTTCCATCTCCTCGCGTTCGTTATCATCTATGTGATCGTAGCCCATAAGGTGGAGCATACTGTGGGCCAGCAAAAAAGCAAATTCCCGTTCTATGCTGTGGCCGTAAAGTTCAGCCTGCTTATATACATGGTCCACGGAAATGACTATGTCCCCGAGCATGAGCTCACCGTTTTCGAGATCGAAGGACGCTATGTCATCCTCTATCCTATCAAATACCGCCGCGTTTTCATATTCGATGAGCGGAAAGCTCAGCACATCGGTGCTCCTATCCATGCCTCTGAACTCCTGATTCAGATGTTTTATCTCCTCATCGTCCGTAAGGAGGACGCCGATCTCACATTCGTAGGGGCAGGCTTCGTATCTGAGCGCGGCGTCTACGATCTCTTTTATTATCTTCTCATAGTCGAAGCTTATATCGCCTTCATACTCAAGCTCTGTACTTACGGTCATGCGAGCGTTCCCTCTTAGCGGCAAGCTTTGCCTCATAATCGTCATAAGCCTTGACTATCTTTTGCACGAGCGGGTGCCGCACCACATCGGCCGCCGTGAGCGTACAAAAGCCTATGTCGTCTATATCTCCCAATATCTTCATCGCCGATTCAAGGCCCGACTGCTGGCCCTTTTCGAGATCCTTCTGGGTGAGATCTCCCGTCACTACCACTTTAGAGCCGAAGCCTATCCTGGTAAGGAACATCTTCATCTGCGCGGGGGTAGTATTCTGAGCCTCGTCGAGGACTATATAGGCGTTATCGAGCGTCCTTCCTCTCATATAGGCTAGCGGCGCGACCTCTATGAGGCCTTTTTCGGAATTTGCAAGGAATTGATCCGCCCCCATGATATTGTAGAGGGCGTCATAGAGCGGTCTCAGATACGGATCTATCTTCTGTTGCAGATCTCCCGGCAGGAAGCCTAGCTTTTCCCCGGCCTCTATGGCGGGCCTTGTCAGGATCATCCTCTGCACCTCTCCGGCCTTAAAAGCCTTTATCGCCATAGCCATGGCAAGGTAGGTCTTGCCCGTACCGGCGGGGCCTATGCCGAAGGTTATCATCTTGCCCCGGATGAGATCTACATAGTTTTTCTGGCCGATGGTCTTGGGCTTTATGGGCTTCCCGGTGATACTGCGGCAGATGATGTCCTTATCTATCTCCACGAGATCCTGCTCGTGTCCCGTCTCGCTGAGGCTCAGTATATAGTCCACGTTCTGCTCGCTTATCACATTGCCCCTCATGCTCAGCTCCGCCAGGCCCGAAAGAACGCTCCTCGCCCTGTTCGCCGCGGGCTCGTCACCTATTATCTTCACGAGGCCATTGCGTTCGATTATATCTACAGCAAGTTCCTTCTCTATCTTCTTAAGATACGCATCAAAGCTTCCGAATATGTTTTTTTCATGTTCGGAGGGTAATTCTATAGTTATCTCTCTTGTCAAAGCAGACTCCCCTGTCAAAATACATAGCTTAACAGCCCGAGAGCAAGGCGGCTCCCGGATGGCATCTCAGATAACAACAAATCAGCCTCAACTCCTAAGGAATTGAGGCTAAGTCTTAATTATACTTACGCTTTCTAGCCGCTTCAGACTTTTTCTTACGTCTTACGCTGGGCTTCTCGTAATGTTCTCTTTTACGAATCTCCTGCTGAATCCCTGCCTTGGCACAATTCCTTTTGAATCTGCGAAGAGCTGAATCAAGTGACTCGTTCTCTTTAACGATTACGCTTGACAAAGACCCCTGACCTCCCTCCGGTTGCAAAATTGTAATAGCTTACAAGCAACAAAATAGTGCGGGGTATAATGCACTACCTATGTTTTAGCACAAATCTTTCATCGTTGCAAGATTTATTTCCGAAAAACTCACTAAAGCTTTCGGCCTACGTAAAATAAGGCTCCTCGCGATCTTCCCTTATCCTACGCGGTCATACCAGTCAATGCGGACAGTGGGACTTGAACCCACACGGTCTCCCACAGGAACCTAAATCCTGCGCGTCTGCCAATTCCGCCATGTCCGCGTCACCATGCTATGATAGCATCTTTGCGCGGATCTCTCAAGTTTTTTTTGAGAACGGGCCACTTTATCTTTCAACTTATCTCTATGTCATCTGAATACCAAAGCACAGCCCTGCACAGCTCGGTCATCTGGGACCCTTTTATCCTGAGCCCGCAGTCATGTCAAAACAAACACGGCACAGGTATCATCATCTTGCCTGCGCCGTATCGTATGTTTTAATATGAGGTTCGACTGTCACCTGGATCAATCTATGGTGATATACTTCTTCTCGGGCCTTTTCTTTACATCCCTCTTCGGTACCTCCAAGATCAGGACACCGTCCTCATATTTGGCCTTTATGTCCTCTTCGGTGATTTCCTCGCCGACATAGAAGCTCCTCTTTACATTGCCGTAAAAACGCTCGCGCCTTATATAAGTGCCGTCTTTCTTGTCGGTATCCTTTTCGAGCGACTTCATAGCGCTGATAGCAAGGTTCCCGTCCTCAAGCTCCAGATGTATATCTTCCTTCTTATAACCGGGAAGCTCGACCATGATCTCATACTTGTCATCAAGTTCTCTCACATCTGTCTTCATGATATTTCCGGCTCTCTTGCCATAGAGTTCCTTATCCACATTCGGGAATGAGAAAAAGTCATCAAATAAGTCTCTGTTGAAAATGCTGGGTACTAACATAATATCTATCCTCCTCTATCTAACGGTCGCCGCCTACGGTCAGTTTATCGAAAGATCCTTTTTCAGCTGTAAAAGCCCCTTCCTCGACTTCACCTTTGGCGTAAGCCTTTCTTTTTCCTTACGTCTATGTTATAGCACATTTTACTAGCACTATCAAGAGGTGAGTGCTAGTAAAATTATAAAATAATTATAAACTCGTTTCATTTTCCTTCTTTCGCCCTTATTTTACTTCATTACGCAGCGTCACAAGCAATACATTACGCAGAGTGATCTTTTTAAAAATTTGAAAAGTTGGTCAATTTCATCTGTTCCATCCCGTTTTCCATTTGTTTTCGGCCATCCCGATCCTGTTGCTCGGAAATTATTCTATTATGGCTTCTGTTTTGGAAACCTCCGAGCGCGAAGATCTTCAATCCTTATTAAATAATGGTTCTAGTACGTCAGCGTATTCCTCAAAAATTTCCAGGAGAA
>CAZQFD010000074.1:0-5726 GCA_964592535.1 uncultured Lachnospiraceae bacterium
TTCCGTTTCTCTATTTATTCAGTTGTGATGTAACATATGTATTGTAATCCTACACACAGTTCTTAGGAGCTGTGGCGTCTCTTATTGAAAAAAAACGTATCAGCATTTAAAATAGTATCAAAACGAAGCGGGCCCTACGGATCACGATATAAAAGAATGGCCGCTCGCCATCAAAGATATCGAAAGGGAGACTTATGAAAGTCGTTATCGCTATAGACTCATTTAAAGGGAGCCTAAGCTCCATGGAAGCCGGCTATGCCGCTAAAGCAGGCATACTTAGAGCCGTTCCAGAGGCCGAGGTCGTGGTAAGACCGCTTGCCGACGGAGGTGAGGGCACGACGGACGCTCTCATCGAGGGCATGGACGGGGAACGCGTCGAGCTCAGGGTAAAAGGGCCCTATGGGGAGACGGTCGGCGCTCATTACGGCTATATCCCGAAAGAGGAGCTCGTAGTCATGGAGATGGCAGAGGCTGCGGGCATCACCATATCCAAACGCCGAGAGCCTATGGAGGCTACGACTTATGGCGTGGGAGAGATGATCCTCCACGCCTTGGACAGAGGTTGCCGTAAATTTATAATAGGCATAGGCGGGAGCGCCACGAACGACGGCGGGATAGGTATGCTGAGGGCTCTGGGCGTGAAGTTCTATGATAAGGATGGAGCGGACGCGGGAGAAGGCGCGGCGGCACTCTTTAAGGTAGAAAAGATAGATATATCGGGACTGGATCCTCGTATACTCGGATCCGAGATAGGCGTGGCCTGTGACGTGGAGAACCCCCTCTGCGGTGAGAACGGAGCGACATATGTATACGGGCCGCAAAAGGGGGTCACCGAGGATACGAAAATGAGTATAGACGAGGCTATGGCGCATTTTGCCGATGTGACTGAAAAGGCTCTCGGAAAAGATTTGAGGGAGGTCGCGGGCGCGGGGGCCGCGGGAGGTCTGGGATTCGCGCTCATAAGCTATCTTAACGCGAAGCTCACGCCCGGCATAACGCTCATCATGGAGGCGATAGCTCTTGAGGACGAGATGAAGGGCGGCGATATAGCTGTCACGGGCGAGGGCAGGCTCGATCACCAGACGGCTATGGGCAAAGCTCCTGTAGGAGTGGCGAAACTCGCGAAGAGATACGGGCTCATAACGCTCGGCTTTGCCGGCAGTGTGACGAGAGAGGCCGTAAAGTGTAATGAGGCCGGGATAGACGCTTTCTTCCCCGTGGTGAGAGGCGTCTGCACCTTAGAGGAGGCCATGGATCCCACGAACGCCAAGGCCAATCTAAGCGATACCGTAGAACAGGCTTTCAGGCTCATTGCGGCGGAGAAAGCCTGCAAATGATTTAAATATATACACTCAAGACAGCGGAGGGGAGGAGAAATATGATTGAGACGACAGTAAATATAGGCGGTATGATGTGCGGTATGTGTGAAGCCCATGTAAATGACGCTATCAGGAAGGCCTTTAATGTAAAGAAAGTGAGCTCATCACATAAGAAAGGTGTGATGACGATAATCTCGGAGGAGGAGCTTTCGGATGAGCGCATAAGGGACGCGCTCAAAGATACCGGCTACGAGGTAGGTGAGATAAGCAGTAAGCCCTATGTAAAGAAGGGTCTTTTCGGCTGAGATAAAGAAGGTTCAAAGAAGGGGCGTTTCACTCGACAAGAAAGAGCCTTCGAGGACGTTTTAGTTCGCCCCTCGGAGGCTCCTTTATAGTAGTTGATCGTGACCGCGGACTCAGGTTATTGGAGCTGGGTTAAAGATACATAGGTCGTTATGCAGCTTATATTTTTCGGCGAAGCTCTGCTTTTCTCCGCTTGCCACGGCTATTATCTCATGAAACAGCTCTATGCCCAGTTCCTCTATGGTCGCGTCGCCTGTAGCCACCGGGCCGGCGTTCACGTCGATGAGATCGGGCCATTGCTCCTTCATCTCATTTCTCGAGCAGACCTTTATGACCGGAGCTATGGCGAGTCCGTAAGGCGTGCCCCTTCCCGTCATAAATACCTGTAATCCGATGCCTGAGGCGAGCTGGCAGGGGCCGCATACTATATCGCTCGCGGGCGTGGCCGCGTAGATGAGGCCGTGCTTTGTAGGCTTTTCCGCGGGAGAAAGAACCTCTACTATGGGAGCCGCACCGGACTTCGCGATGGAGCCCATAGCCTTTTCCACTATATTCGCGAGACCGCCCTTCTTGTTGCCGGGAGTAGGATTGGCGCTCCTATCCACCTGCCCGTTCGCGAGATATTCATCGTACCATTTCATCTCGGCGGCGAGCTTTTTGCCTACTTGCTCGTCTACGCAGCGATGGGCGAGGAGATATACGCCGTCTCTTACCTCTGTGACCTCCGAGAACATCACGGTCGCTCCGCCGCTCACCAGAAGATCCGAGGCATAGCCCGCGGAAGGATTGGCGCTCACGCCCGAAAAGGCGTCGCTGCCTCCGCATTGCATACCTACTAAGAGCTCCGAGAGTGGGAGCCGTTCCCTGCGCCTTTCGTTAAGCACCTTAAGTTTTTTCTCCGCCATATCCATCAGTGAGCTTATCATCTCGTCAAAGCCGTGTTTTTCTTGGAGCACGATGACATTTTCGGGAGTGATGTCGGGCTCATCGCAGAGCATATCTACGGTCATCTTTTCGCAGCCCAGAGAGACTACCATGAGCTGGCCTCCGAAATTGGGGTGCTTAGAGAGATTTTTGAGCAGCCTTATAGGCACCTTCGCTTCAGGAGCATTGATAGCCACTCCGCAGCCGTAAGCGTGATTTATGGGCACTATATCGTCTACATTCGGATATTTGGGGAGCAGTTCTCTCTTCATGCGCTCCACAGCCACGTTAAGTACGCCCGTGACGCATTGGACGGTGGTGCTGATACCGAGTATGTTCCTCGTGCCCGCATAACCACCGTTAGGGTCTCTGTATCCCATCCAGCTCGTTACAGAGGGCTTCGGAAGCTCAGTCACGATGTTCGTCGCGAACTCCATATCGTCCACATCGGGAGGCGTAGGGAGAGCGAGCATATGCTCGTTTATCCACGTGCCTTTTTTGATGGGGTCGAGCGCGTAGCCCAGCACCACGCCGTAGCGTACGATCTCGCCGTCTTTCGGGATGTCGCAAAGGGCAATCTTGTGGGCTTGGGGTATATCCTCCAACGCCACGAGGCCGGGCTCGACCTCGGTGCTCGCCTTTATCTCCTTGACGGCGATAGCGACATTATCCTGTTCCTTGATCTTTACATATAGTCTAGACATACCTACCTCCATAGATGTGTGACCTATATATAGGTTCGGACCGCGAGCGGCCCGTTTATCTCTGTCAGCGCGAAAGGCAGTGACAGGACCTTATATCAGATAGGCGTGATGAGCTCTCCCGTATCGTCAAAGCTAAGATCCTCAGGACTGTCTAATGCTTCAAGGCCCTCGTACTTTCCTTCCGTTACGTCCTTATAATATCCCTCGGACAGCATTATATTTTCGATATGCAGACTGTTCGCGATCCGCACTACCCGCGCGTTAGCTGCGTCGATCTTATTACAGGTGCGTATACAGAGCTGGATAGCCTCTTTATCGGTGCTCACGACGCAGGGGATCCTCGCCGAAGCCAATACGGTACTGGTGATACAATTCGGATACATCTGTTCAATATCCATATCGTCGAAGATTTTTTTCGTTATGGCGGAAGCAAGTCCGCAGCCGAGGGCGTTGCCATGAGACTCCTTCGTCAGGTTCAAAAAGCAGGTGCGCTGGGCTTTTAGGCCGCCCGTGACATAAGGCGTTGAGAAGGTCCCCGTGATATTGGGGTCTACTCCTGTGCCGCTGAAATTTTTCCCGATCTGATCTACTATCAGCACGTCTGTCTCGCCTACTATGATACGAGGCATATTCGCGAAAGCTATCTTAAGGAGCTCAGGCTCTCGGCTGAGGATCCTTTCGGAGGGGATGGCCTCTATCATAAAGGTCTCGTCGTAGGCGTTCTCGATACATGGTATGGCGAACAATATTTTGGCTTTTTCCAACACGACTTTCGCCATTGTGGGTATATTCTTCGCGATGACATCCATACCATCGTTATGGACTAAGGACGCTCCGGCCTGCTTTCCTAGCCCCACGGTCATCATTTTGCAGGGGCCGCTCTCATAGGGGCCGCGGAAAGCGTTGTGCGGCTTCAGACGGCAGGATATGATGATACCGTCCGCCTCATAAGCGTTTTTATCTATGACTACCCTTTTTCTGCGCTCGGAATACCCAAACTCCACTACCTCCATGGAGGACTTTATGGGACAGCCCATAGCCTCGGGCGTGATTCCGTATCCGGCCAACGTTTGAAGTTGCCCTTCCGCCGTCGCCCCTCCGTGGCTGCCCATAGCCGGGACGATAAAAGGATCTCCCCCGCGAGATTTCACCTCGTCCACGATCGACTTCGTGATGAGGTCTACATTGCGTATGCCTCGACTGCCCGCTGTTATGGCTATGCTCATCCCCGGGCGGATACGGGAGCGTATGTCCTCTTTTTCCATCTCCGCGCGGATAACGTGCGGGATCTGCGAGGTGAGGATCCTTTCTCTTGGGAAGGACTGCCTCGCCCTAAACATCTTCGGTATAACTGTGTCTTTCAGTAGTTCAGATACTCTGCCTCCGTTTATTATTTTCATAGAAATACCTTTCATAGATGTAAACTTAGTTTTTCTAAAACTGGAGACTTGGAGCTGACAGAGATCGATCAGATCGTACACAGCCTTAGCTTCAGTCTTTTATACCGAGCGTCCTTCTCCAATACTCTCTCGCTATATCTATATAGGCCCTTGCCGCGCTCGAGAGATATGCGCCTCTCTTATAACCTATACAGAGATCCCAAGTAGGACGATGTTTAAGGAGAAAGCCCCTTATACGCTTATCGGAAGGGTCGAAATAAAATCTTGGGATGAAGCCCACGCAGAGATTCGAGGCCACGAGCGGAGGTATGCTCGAGGTATTTGACGTATACATGAGGATATAAGGATCCGTTATGCCTGAATCCTCCAATATCCTGTCACAGACCTGCCTTAAAGTGGATACTTTATACATAAGGGCGAACGGCTCATATCGGAAATCGGAAAGATCTACCGTGCTCAGGCTCCCGTCCTCGGGCTCGGGATATTTTTCGCATATAGGAAGTATGCTCGGACAGATGAAGAGTATGTCCTCGGGGCAGAGCAGCTCGTAATCCTCATCGCCGTGCTGATCCTTTGCCGCGGTGAAAAAGCCTAAGTCGATCTCGCCTTCTTTGATCGCCGCAAGCTGACCTCTCGTACCCATATCGATAGGAGTAAAGGTGATGTTCCCGAAAGCCTTATAAAGCTGAGGATAGATGTCGATGAACATCTTTATGCCGCGGGTAGATGTGAGACCCAGCCTCAGCTCGCTCGCATTGCGGGTCGAGATGTCATTTATCCTATTATAAGTATCTTTTTTGATCTGAAGGATCCTTCGCGCGCCTTCTATATATGCTTCACCTTCCTCAGTGAGGTGCCAATTCGTGCGCGAACGGACAAAGAGCTGGCAGCCGAGCTCCTTCTCAAGCTTCAAAAGCTGTTGATTGAGAGCTGATTGGGAGATGTACAGATTGCCGGCCGCTTTCGTGATGTTATTCGTCTTTGCTATCTCCAGTATGTATTCAAGCTGCTTAAGATCCATCTTTCATTCCTTATCGATCGTTCGATCGTCTGCTAAGGAGCCGCCGGAACCTGGT
>CAZQFD010000075.1:0-5697 GCA_964592535.1 uncultured Lachnospiraceae bacterium
GTTACGCCGACGTATACGAATGTGAATGTCAAAGGGACGGAAGGCTCTATATAGGAGGGCGCGCTCTGTTTTTCAGGACGCTGGTCTCCATGGGAGGCTTTCTCCTTGTGGCCTTTATGAGCAGAGACCTTCTGAGCGCCGTGGGCTTTGCCGTCATCTGCCAGTTCGCAGGATTGCTCCTCTTTAACGTGAGCGGCTTCAGAAAGGGCGTCCCCAGAGACCGTTACAGTCTAAAGGTCGACGAAGCCGCGATAAAACGCCTGCTCGCGGACGGTATGCCGCTCTTTCTATCGGTATTTTTAGATTTTTATATATTCTCGTCAGCGAAATATGCTATAGACTGGCTCGCGACAGACGCGGATTCGGCCGTGTTCAACATACTTTTTATGCCGACCAATGTCATCTATCTCATAGCAAACCTCGCGATAAGGCCCTTTATGACCGAGCTTGCGGAAGCCTACGAAAGAAAGAGGAAAGCGCGCTTTTATTCTGTCACAGGAAGGCTGCTCCTTATGATCGCGGCTTTTATAGCGGTCGCGCTGGTCGGAACAGTGCTTTTGGGACGGCCTGTGCTCCGTATCTTTGAGCTCCTTCTGGGGGATGGCTACAAGGACGTATTTACAGACAGGTGGCTCGAGTTCTTCCTCGTGATACTGGGTGGGGGGCTGTATGCGGTGAGCGACTTTTTCTATTACCTGCTCGTGATAGCGAGGAAGCAGGATCTGATATTCGGCATTTACTTAGTGGGAGCCTTGTTTGCCTTTATACTAAGCTTTTATTTCGTAGGGAACTACGGCCTTGCGGGAGCCGCTGCCTCATACGCGCTGCTCATGCTCCTTTTGACCGTGGCATTTCTCGGCCTTGGGTCTTGGGCGATAAAAAAGGGTCTTGAAAACAGATGAAAGAGCCGGACCTTGACATCATCATACCCACCTATAAGCCCGATGAGGGTACCTGTAGGCTTTTTAAGATGCTGGAAAGACAGGAGCTTCTGCCGCATAGGCTCATCATCATAAATACCGAAGAGGCGCTCATGCCGGGATATGTGAAAGCGGAGATCGAAAGGCTCGCTTCGGACAGCGCTTCGCGGCTCTTCGGAAAGATCGAGCTCATCCATATTAAAAAAGAGGAGTTCGACCACGCGGCCACGAGAGCCTTCGCGGCGGCAAGGTCCAAGGCGGACATATTTGTCTGCATGACTGATGACGCGGTGCCGAAAGATGAAAAGCTCCTAAGCTATCTCTCTGAGGCCGTGATGAAGGTGAGCGCGGATGGAAAACGAGTGGCCGCGGCCTATGCGAGGCAGCTCCCCAAGGAGGGCTGCGGGCCTATAGAGAGCTTCGTGCGAAGCTTCAATTATCCCGAAAACGGCTGTATAAAGACGAAAGCCGATATTAAGGAGCTCGGTATAAAGACCTATTTCGCTTCCGATGTCTGTTGCGCCTATGATAAAAAGATCTTTGAAAAGCTCGGCGGCTTCGTGGAGAGCGCCGTCTTTAACGAGGACATGATATATGCCCACAAAGCCATACATGCGGGCTATGCCATCTGCTATGAGGCTCGGGCAATGGTCTATCACAGCCATGAATACGGTCTTACGGAGTTCTTAAGGCGAAATTTCGACATGGGGATGAGTCAAGCCATGCATAAAGAGGTCTTTTCCGATGTAAGCTCGGAGGGAGAGGGTCTTAAGCTCGTGCGCGATACGATGAAGTATCTGATCGCCGAAGGAAAGCCCTTTTTCATACCGAGGTTCATCGCGGAATGTGCGTTTAAATACGCGGGATATCTGCTCGGCAAAAACTACGCCCGCCTTCCCAAGGCTCTCGCACTGCAGCTCTCATCCAATAAAGGATATATAGAAAAGGTCTACGGAGGTATGAAGCCATGATGACTTTTTTGTTCAGGGTCATATTGGTGGTAGTCTCGGTCGCGACATTCGCGATAGTGATACAAAAGATACGAAGATCCAAGCTCAGGATAGAGGATTCGATATTTTGGGTGCTGCTCTGCGTGATGTTCGTGATATTTGCGATCCTCCCTGCAGTCGCGGACGCGCTTGCCGCGATGCTGGGGATATATTCTACGGCGAATTTTCTCTTCCTCTTTATGATCTTTATCCTGCTGATGAAGGTATTCACCATGAGCCTTCATATCTCGGAGCTGGAAAAAAAGCTTGAAGATCTCGCGCAGAAGATCGCGCTGAATGAATATAAAAAAAGAACAGATGAACAGGACGGAGCCGAAAGGCCGGCCGCGAAAGGCGATAAAAGTCCCGTAAGCGAGGATAAGATATGAAAGCTGTGATAATAGCCGGAGGCAAGGGAACGAGGTTAAGGAGCGTTTCAGAGGAGCTTCCGAAGCCCATGGTGCCGGTGCTCGGAAAGCCCATACTCGAGTATCAGGTCGAGGCTCTCAAAGGATTCGGCATAAACGACATCATCATGATGATCGGCTATAAAGGCGAGCAGATAAGCGGATATTTCGGAGATGGAGAAAGCTTCGGAGTACATATAAGCTATGTGAAGGAAGAGTACCCCATGGGGACCGCGGGCGCGCTTTACTTCCTTGGAGACAGCATAGACGATGACTTTCTCCTTATCATGGGAGACCTCATGCTCTCCGTGGACTTTTCGTGCTTTGAAGCCTATCATAGAAAAAAAGGAGGCATGGTGACCCTTTTCGTCCACCCGAACTCCCACCCATATGACAGCGACGTCATAGTCCTTGAAAAAAGGCCTTCTGTATCGGACTATTCCGAGGATATATGCGGCTTCGGGAAAGAGCCGAAAGCGAAAGAGAGGGGAGGCAGAGTAGCCGCTGTGCTCCCCAAATCCTCTGAGCGCGAGGGATATTATCACGACCTCGTGAACTCGGGCGTCTATCTCCTCTCTAAGGAGATCTTAAAGCTCGTGCCCGCGCCCTCAGATGGGCAAAAGGTCGACCTTGATAAGGATCTCATAAGGCCGCTCATAGATAAGGGTGAGGTCTATGCCTATCACTCCACGGAATATGTAAAGGACATAGGCACGCCGGAACGCTATGCTTTGGTGACGAAGGATCTTGAGCGCGGCCTTATAGCAGCGAGGAACCTGAAAAACAAGCAAAAATGTATCTTTTTGGATAGGGACGGCACATTGAACGAATATGTCGGTTTCTTAAGGAAGCCAAAGGAGCTTAAGCTTCTCCCGGAGGCCTCAGAGGCCGTAAGGCTCATAAACGATTCCGAATATCTGGCCGTAGTCGTGACGAACCAGCCAGTGGTGGCAAGAGGAGAGACGAGCCTTTCCGAGCTCGACTATATAAACGCTAAGCTGGAGACCGAGCTCGGAAAGGAAGGCGCATATCTGGACGACATATTTATATGCCCGCACCATAAGGACAAGGGCTTTGAAGGTGAGATAAAAGAGCTTAAATTCAACTGCCGCTGCCGAAAACCCGAGACGGGTCTCATCTACGAGGCGGCAAAAAGCTATAATATCGATCTCTCGAGCTCTTACATCATAGGGGACACACCAGCCGACGTGGAGTGCGGAAAAAAAGCCGGGCTTAAGACAGTGCTGCTGAGAGGCGGGCGAAAGATAGAGGGAAAGGAAAGCCTTTCAGGGCCCGATCTTATCTGTGGGGACGTGCTGTCCGCCGTAAAAGCGGTGCTAAAAGACCGAAAGGCCCCGCAAAAGTCCTGCGGAAGATGGGATGGACCGCGCGAAAATGTCAAGGGAAGGCCTGTTGAAAAATCGGTATAAAATACTTTTATTGAACTTGACAATGTGTTAAAATAGCCCTATCAAATACGCGCTCAGCAAGCAGGACTTAGTTACTAAGCCTTGTGGTTTTGTTTTGTGCGAAGGAAAGTGTTTCCCTATACACGGGCTAAACAATCTATTATTTATCTATGTAACTATTTTAAGGAGGATGTTCAACATGGCACAGAAATGGGTGTATATGTTCAAAGAAGGCAATGCCGAGATGCGAAACCTTCTGGGTGGTAAAGGAGCCAACCTTGCCGAGATGACGAATTTGGGCCTTCCGATCCCTCAGGGATTTACCGTTACCACCGAAGCGTGTACCGATTATTATACACAGGGAGGCAAGATCTCCGATGAGATAGAGTCCCAGATACTCGAGGCTCTCAAGAAGGTCGAGGAGATCAATGGAAAGAAGTTCGGAGACAACGACGATCCGCTTTTGGTATCGGTCCGTTCAGGTGCAAGAGCATCTATGCCCGGCATGATGGACACTATCCTCAACCTGGGACTTAACGATGTGGCCGTAGAGGGCTTTGCCAAAAAGACAGGCAACCCCAGGTTCGCGTACGATTCCTATAGAAGATTCATCCAGATGTTCTCAGACGTAGTCATGGAGATCCCCAAGGCTACCTTCGAGAAGATCATCGACGCCGTAAAAGAAGAAAAGGGCGTTAAGTTTGACGTAGAGCTCGATGCTGACGACATGAAGGAGCTCATCAGGCGCTTCAAGGCCTACTATGCAGAACAGAAGGGAGAGGAATTCCCTCAGGATCCCATGGCGCAGCTCATGGAGGCTGTAAAGGCGGTATTCCGTTCATGGAACAACCCTCGCGCTATCGTTTATCGCCGTATGAACGACATCCCCGGAGATTGGGGTACGGCCGTAAACGTACAGACCATGGTATTTGGTAACATGGGCGACACCTCGGGAACGGGCGTTGCGTTCACACGTAACCCCGCTACAGGCGATAAGGGCATCTTCGGAGAATATCTTATCAACGCGCAGGGAGAGGACGTTGTAGCCGGCGTTCGTACCCCCAGCCCCATAGCTAAGCTCGAAGAGGATCTTCCCGACTGCTATAAGCAGTTCATGGAGCTCGCTATGAAGCTCGAGGACCATTACCGCGATATGCAGGATATGGAGTTCACCATCCAGGAAGGAAAGCTCTTCTTCCTCCAGACGAGGAGCGGCAAGAGGACTGCCCAAGCAGCTATCAAGATCGCCTGCGATCTGGTAGATGAGGGCAAGATAACTCCCGAGGAGGCTGTATGCCGTATAGATGCGAAGTCTCTGGATCAGCTCCTTCATCCTACATTCTCAGCGGAAGCACTCAAGAGCGGCAAGGTCATGGGCGAGGGACTTCCCGCGTCGCCCGGAGCGGCTGCAGGTAAGGTATACTTCACCGCCGAGGAGGCTAAGGAAGCTCACGCTAAGGGAGAGAGAGTCGTTTTAGTAAGACTTGAGACCTCGCCTGAGGATATAGAGGGTATGCAGGCTTCGGAAGGCATACTTACAGTCAGAGGCGGTATGACCTCCCACGCCGCGGTAGTAGCGAGAGGCATGGGCACCTGCTGTGTATCGGGCTGCGACGCTATCAAGATGGACGAGGAGCATAAGCAGTTCGAACTGAACGGCAAAGTATATCATGAGGGAGACTATATCTCTCTCGACGGCAGCACAGGTAAGATATATGACGGCGACATCGAGACTCAGGACGCTACGGTAGGCGGAGACTTCGGACGTATCATGGCTTGGGCTGACGCTAACAGAAAGCTTCAGATCCGTACCAATGCTGACACGCCCAGAGATACGCTCAAGGCTATCGAGCTCGGAGCTGAGGGTATCGGCCTTTGCCGTACAGAGCATATGTTCTTTGACGCTGAGCGTATCCCCAAGATACGGAAGATGATCCTCTCCGAGACCGTAGAGGCCAGAGAGGAGGCTCTC